>NZ_JBHUZW010000137.1:0-10134 GCF_042667215.1 Cellulomonas sp. NPDC057328
CCAGAATCAAACTCTCCGTAAATGTCCAACAGCCACCCACCAGGCCGAAACCCGGCAAGCAACAGACACAACAAAGAAACCCCACACCAACGGTGAGGCCTTCATCTGGTCTCTACCCCGGACCACCACCCACAGGGGCGCGGACAGTCGATCCGGGCTCGACACCAATTCAATGGCATCGACTACTTGGCACACTGTTGAGTTCTCAAGGAACAGACGCTCATCCTCGATCAGCCTTTCGGCATCCCGCAGGAGGCTCGTTCACCATCGTAGCGGATCCTTCTCGCATTCCTGACCACCGTGATGGTCATTCCTGCTGTGTCCGCTCGATTGCTTCCGGCCGGAACGTTATCGCATTTCTTCGACCCACCGAGGTGATGCGAAGCCGATCTCGTCCTGCCCGGAGGCAACCTCTCTAACTTAGACGAGCTGGTCGCTGTCGGTCAACCCCGGTCCTCGGCGCTCGTCGAGCGCCGCTCCCGGTGCGTGACCGCCCTGCGGTCCTGCTCCGTCCCCCCGGACGGCCGCCACCACCGGCTGCTGCCGGCATGGTCTGCGTCGGGGTGCCTGCCCGGGGGACCGACCACGTGTCTGCGACTCCGTGTCCGTTCCTCCCTGCCGGGCGGCCTCGAGAAAGTTACGCAGTCGGCGGGCGCGACGCAAGCCGCTGGAGCGCGGCCTGCGTCACACCGGCCGGGTTCGTGCTGCCGCCGCCCGCCGGGGGCGGCAGCAGCAGGAGGCGCCGACGAGTCCGCGCCCCGCGCGGCGCCGACCCGGTACGGCGCGGGCTCGGTGCGGCGCAGACCCGGTACGGCGCAGGCTCAGTACAGCGCCGACGCGAGCGCCCGCCGGGCGGCCGCGACGCGCGGGTCGTCCCCGCCGACGACCTCGAACAGCTCGACGAGCCGCCGGCGCACGCGCTCGCGCTCGTCACCGGCGGTGCGCCGCACGACGTCGACGAGCCGGGCGAAGGCGTCCTCGACCGCCCCGCCGAACACGTCGAGGTCGGCGACCGCGAGCTGCGCGTCGACGTCGGCCGGGTCCGCGGCGGCGGCCTCGCGCACCGCGCGCAGGTCCGCACCCGCCGTCCGCTCGAGGAGCCCCACCTGGGCGAGGCCCGCGGTGGCCATGGTGTCCCTCGGGTTCTCGCGCAGCGCCTGCTCGTACGCCGCGCGTGCCGCCGGCAGGTCGTCGCGCTCGATGGCGTCGTACGCCGCCTGGTGCAACGGCGGCAGCGCCGGCTCGGGCTCGGCCTCCGCCGGGGGCTCCTGCTCGCCCGGCGCGACGCGACCGGTGATGCCGTTGGCCTCGGCCGCCGCCAGGAGCTGGTCGAGCACCGCCCGCACCTGCTCGCGCGGGTAGGCGCCCTGGAACAGCGGCAGGGGCTGGCCGGCCAGCACCGCGACGACCGTCGGGACCGACTGCGCCTGGAACGCCGCCGCGACCTGCGGGTTCGCCTCCGCGTCGACGCGCGCCAGCAGCCACCGGCCGCCGTCGTCCTGCGCCAGCGCCGCGAGGTCCGCGACGACCTGCTGGCTGACCTCGCTCCACGGCGCCCACAGCACGACCACGACGGGGTGCTGGGTCGACGCCTGCACGACGTCGCCGAACGTCGACTCGTCGACGTCACGCACGTAGGACGTCGCGGCCGGCAGGCCGCCCGGCGCTCCGGGCGGGGGCGTCGCCGGACGGCTCAGCGCGGACAGGTCCACGGCACCTCGCACGTCCAGCCGGGGTCGCGGCTGGGGCGACTGCTGCGACATCACCATCTCCTCGGGTCGGGTCGTCGGGGACTCACGGGCACCAGTGTCGTGGACACCGGGCGTCGGCCGTGCGTGCCGCGGCCGTCGGTCCGTGCGGCGCGCGTCACTGCGCCGTGGCGGCCGTGACGGTGTGCTCCGCCGCCAGCACCTGCGCCTGCGCGCCGCTGTCCGCCGGCGGGACGTACACCACGAGGACGTCCGTGAAGACGCGGCTGAGGCTCGAGGCGGTGGTCGCGCCGCCCGCGAGGGCGGAGTAGAACGGCTCGACCGAGACGGTGCCGCCGGGCGCCGTCACGCTGACGGTCGACGTGGTGGTCATCTCGGTGACCACCAGCGCGCCGCCGTCGACGGTCGCGAGCGTGACGACGGGTGCGGCCGCGGCCGCGTACGTCTCCGCGAGCGTCGCGGCCTCGCCGAGGGTCGCGACGGTGTCGCCGCGCGCCTTCTCGATCGCGGCGCGGAAGCTGTCGGGGGCGAAGCTCGCCGCGTGCGCCGACGCGTCGCCGCTCGTCAGCACGTCGGCGTAGCGCGGCCCGACCTCGGACGGCGGCACCAGCAGGCCTGCCGCGTCGGCGGGCAGCTCGGGGCTGCCCTCCTCGGGCGCCGCGGTGGCCGGCATCTGCACGCCCTGGAGCAGACGGGCCCAGCCCCACAGCTTGTACGGCTCGCGGGGCGACGCCTGCTGCAGCACCAGCACGCGCGGGGCCTGGAGGTCGTCGGGCTGCTCGGTGACGACGAGCTGCGTGCGCGGCCACCCTGCCGTCTCCGGGACGACGAGGGCCTGCTCGTCGAGCGGGAGCGCCGTCGGGACGCGCGCACCGCCCGTCGCGCCGGCCCACACGTACTCGGCGGTGCGGGTGGCGAGCGCCGGGCCGACGAGCCGGGCCGGCAGGCCGGCCGGGTCGCGGTTGGCGTCCGCGGCCGTGAGCACCTCGTTCACCGAGGCGAGGACGCGCTGCGCCTGGTCGACGGTCACCGCCGGGGGCGGGACCGCGCCGACCGGCTCGGGCGCGGGCTCCGGGAGCGGCGTCGCGCAGCCCGCGAGCGCGACCGTCGCGGCCACGACGAGGGCGGTCGGCGCAGTGCGGCGCGGCGTCGTGCGGCGGCTGCCGGTCATCGGTCCTCCTCGCGGTCGGTCGTGGCGTCGTCACCGTCGGCGGGCAGCGGGGGCAGGCCCCACGCGCGGCGCCAGGCGTCGGCGCGCGACCCGCCCGGTGCGTCGGGCGACGGCGGTGCGGGCGGTGCGTCGCGGAGCCACGCCGGCCGGGCGGACGGGCCGCTCGGCGCGCCGGGCCCGTGCGCGCCGGGCGCGTCGGGGCGGGGCGCATCCGGGCGGGGCGCCTGCGGGGCCGGTGTGCGCGCGCCGACGCCCGGGCCGGACGTCGGCTGCGGGCCGCGCGGTCCGCCGGGACGTGCGGCGTCCGGGTGGCCGGGGCCTCCGGAGGAGCGCACGACGGCGCCCGGCGGCGGGGGCACGGGCGTCCAGCCGTGCGGTGCGCCGGCCGGACGAGCGGGACCGGCCGGTCCGCCGGCGGACGGCCCGTGCGGGGACGGCCCGGCGGCGGACGGCGTGGCCGGACGGGGCGTGGCCGGACGGGGCGTGGCCGGACCCGACGGGCGGGGAGCGTCCGGGCCGGCCGCGCCCGTCGGGGCACCCGCGGAGGGCGCACCGGGCCGCCCGGGGGCGGCGGTGCCGCCGGCGAGCCACGTGGGACGCGCCGCGTGGGCATCGGACGAGCGGTCGCCGGGCGCGGCGCCCGGGCGCCCCGCCGCGGCGGCGGGCGGCTGCGCGGTGCCGGGCTGCTGCGCGGTACCGGGCTGCTGCGCGGTACCGGGCGCGGACGGGCCCGCCGCGGGGCCCGCCTGCGGACGGGTCGTGCCCGCCGGCGGCGGCGTCGCTCCCCGCCCCGGTCGACCCGCGCTGCCCACCGGCGCCGGGGCGCCGGCTGCGGAGGCCTGCGGCGCCGGGCCACGGTCGGCACCGCGCAGGGCGCGGCGCGACGAGGGCGCCGTGGGGCCGTCCGGCGTCGCGGTGCCCGCCCCGCCACCGGTCGCGCCGGTCGCCGTCGGGGCGCCGGCCGGGGTCCGCCCGGGGCCGGGCGGCGCGGTGCGGGCGCCCGTCGGTGCGTGCGGGCCGTCGACCGGGGCGGCCGCGGGCAGCGCGGTGGTGGCCGTCGCGTCCGCGCCCGTCGCCGACCCTCGCCGCGGCTCCGTCCCTGCTCCCGTCCCTGGCCCTGTTCCCGTCCCTGTCCCTGTTCCTGTCCCTGTCCCCGTCGGGCGGCCGGCGGGCGGACCGTCGGGTCCCCCGGCCGGGTGCGTCATCTCGGCGGCGGGCGTGGACTCGTCGCGGGCCGCGCGCACGCCGGCGTCGGCGACCGCGCCGCGCGCCTGGAGCTCGCGCATCTGCCGCCGGGTCAGCTGGACGGGGGTGCCGTCGCCGTCGACCACCGGCAGCGGCCCCGTGAGCACGGGGGTCCAGTCCTGCTCCGGCCGGCGGCGTCCGCGTAGGACGTCACGCGCGAGCAGTGCCAGGGCCGTGAGCAGCAGCAGCGAGCCCACGGCGACGCACGGCACGAGCCAGGGCGTCGTGACGACCTGCGGCCAGGCGAGGGACAGCCGCGGCGTCGCGGTCCCCGTGCCGGCCGCGAGCACGCTCCACCGGCCGGGCTGGGCGGTCCACGTCAGCTCGACGGACCCGGTCCCGGACGCCTCCGCGACCCACAGGTCGGACCCCGTGGGGTCGGGGACGGGCGCGGCCGCGGCCTCCTCGGGCGCGGCCTCCTCGGGTGCGGGCGTCGCGGGGGCGGCACCGGCCGCCGCGGCGTCGGCCGCGTCGGCGGGCGCCGCACCGTCCGCCGGCGCCTCGCCCTCGGCGGGCGTCTCGCCCTCCGCGGGCGACTCCTCCCCCGTCGGGGCCGGCGCCGGCCCGTCCTCCACGGCCAGCTCGTGCCAGCCGGCGAGGCCCGTCACGCGCTGGTGGGGGTCGGCACCGACCCAGCCGGTCACGTCGGTGTCGCGGCCCACGGCGAGCACGACCGGCTGGTCGTCCGCCGCCTCCACGCGCACGGTGACCTCCGTCGCCCCGAGCTCGAGCACACCCGGGTCCGTGACCACGAGGTGCTCGTCCGCGGAGACGGTCGCGACGAGGACGTCGTCGGCCCGCCACAGGGTCGCCGAGGCGACGCCGAGGGCGATGACGACGACGCCGACGACGCCGACCAGGGCGACCACCAGTCGCTTGAGCACGCAGGATCCTCTCGACGACGAACGATCCAGGATAGGCCGCAGCCCCCCGGACCGGGCGAACCGGGACGGGTCGGCGCACCCGGCGCCCCCTCCCCCACGCCGCTCGCACGCCCTGGTCGGACGAGTGCGCGCGACGCGCGGCGCGGTCCGGGAGGCCCTGGTCGCGACGCCGTCCGCGCGTATCCTGGCCCCGGAGCACCGGCCCGCCGAGGACGACCTCGGCCACCCGCGACCGCCGGGCCCCCACCCCTGGAGGATGCCCCCGTGCCCGATGCCCGGACCCCGTTCCCCGTCGTCAGCTTCCGCGGCTACGACCGCGAGGCCGTCGACCAGGCCGTCACGTCCCTCGAGCAGGCGCTCGCCGAGGCCCGGGCCCGCGTCGAGGCGCTCGACTCGGAGAAGCTGCAGGTCTCCGGCGAGCTCTCGGAGGCGCAGCGCCAGCTGCGGGAGGCGGACCGGCCGACGTACTCGGGGCTCGGGTCGCGCATCGAGCAGCTGCTGCGCTCGGCCGAGGAGCAGTCGTCGGACGTCGTCACGCAGGCGAACGCCCAGGCCGCGGACGCCCTCGCCCGCGCCAAGCTCGCCGCGGGCCAGCTGCGCTCGCGCGCCGAGAACGAGGTCGCCGAGCTGCTGGCCACCGCGCGGCGCGAGGCGGAGGAGGTGCGCGCGACCGCGGCCGCCGAGGCGGAGAGCTCGCTGGTCGCGGCGCAGCGCCGCGCCGAGGAGCTCGTCGGGTCCGCCGAGCGCGAGGCGGCGCGCATCCAGAGCGCCGTGACCACCGAGGAGAGCGAGCGCCGGACCTCGCTCGAGCGCGAGCTGGGCACGCTGCGGGCGCGCGTCGAGAACGAGGCCACGCAGCTGCGGATCGCGACCGAGCGCACCGCCACGGAGCTGCGCAGCCGCACCGAGGCCGAGACCGCCGCCCAGCGCGAGGAGGCCGAGCGGTACGCGCAGGACCTGCGCCAGGCCGCCGACCGCGACACCACGGAGCTGCGGCAGCGCACCGAGGCGGAGGCCGCCCAGCTGCGGGCCGACGCCGACCGCTACGCCGCGCGCGTGCGCTCCGAGACGAACGCCGAGGTCGCCGCGTGGCGGCAGGGTGCCGCGGAGGAGACCACCGCGCTGCGCGCCGCCGCCGCCGAGTACGCGGACGCCACGCGCGCCGCGGCCGAGCGGGACGCCGCCGCGCTGCAGCAGCGCGTCGCCGCCGAGGTGACGGCCCTGCGCGGCGAGGCCGAGCAGTACGCGGCGCACCTGCGCGCCACGGCCGAGCGCGAGGCCGGCGAGCTGCGCGCCTCCGCGGCGGACGACGTCGCGCGCATGCGCGCCGAGGCGGAGGACGCCGTCGCCACCCTGCGCACCGAGTCCGAGCAGTACGCCGCCCAGCTGCGCGCGCTGGCGGACCGCGAGACCTCCGAGCTGCGCGAGCGCACGCAGCACGAGACGGCGCACCTGCGCGAGACGACCGTGCGCGAGACCGACGAGCTCCGCGCGACGACGGAGCGCGAGACGTCCGAGCTGCGCGCCACCGCGGAGCGCGAGGCGACGGAGCTGCGCGAGCGCACCCGGCTCGAGGTGGAGCGCCTGCAGACGGAGGCGCGCCGCGCGATCGGCGAGGCCACGACGGGTGCGCGCGCCCGCGCCGACGAGCTCGTGCGCACCGCCGAGCAGCAGCTCGCCGACGCCGAGCTCGCGATCGCGTCCCAGCACGAGATCGCGGAGCGGCAGGACGCCGAGCGGCACGAGGCGGCGCGCGCGGAGACCGAGCGGCTCGTCGCGGACGCCGAGGCGCACGCCGCCGAGGCGGAGGAGCGGGTCGCCAAGGCCCTCGCGCACGCCGAGCGCGTGCGCGTGGACGGCGAGAAGCAGGCCGCCGACCTGCTCGCGAACGCCCGGCGCACCGCGGACCGCGTCGTCGCGGAGGCACGCGAGCACGCCGAGAAGTCCCTCTCCGACGCGCTGACCGAGGCCGAGCGCGAGCGCACGACCGCGGCGCGCCAGGTCGAGGACCTGCACAAGCAGCGCGAGTCGATCACGTCCTACCTCGACGAGCTGCGCCACCTGCTGGGGACCAACCCCGACAAGGCCGCGCTCGAGCAGGCCGGCCGGATCGAGGCGAAGTTCGAGCGCGAGCAGGCCGAGCAGGCGCGCGCGCAGGCGCAGCGTCAGGAGCGCGGTCAGGAGCACGGTCACGCGCAGGGCGGCGACGGGGCGGCCCCCGCGGCCGTCGCCGCCGACCGCGACGCGCAGGACGACGGCGGTCCCGCGACGGCCGGCGCACCCGGACGCCCGGCGGCGGCGAACCGGCCGGCACCGTCCCGCCCGGCCCGTCCGGTGCGCGCCTCGAAGGCCCGCCCGGCTCCCGTGTCCGCGGCGGTCCCGGTCGTCCCGTCCCCGGCGGTGAGCGCCGCGACGGGGACGGCCGACCCCGCGGACGGCGGCACGGGTGCGGGCGGCGCCGGCGACGAGGCGGCGGACGGCACCGCGTCCGGCGGGCGCTGACGCCGACGTGAGCGGCACGGCCGGCACGCCCGACGCCACCCCCGACCACGGCGCCGACGCCGCCGCGCGCTGGCGCGAGCAGCGGCGGGAGGCGGCGGGCGCGCACGCCGAGGCGCTCGCGGCGCGGCAGCGCGCGGAGAGCGCACGCGCGCGGACGCTGATCGAGGAGTTCCTCGGCGGCGTCCGCGCGGGTGGGCCGGCGCCCGTGCCGCTGCACGTGCGCAGCTACGACGGGCGCGCGCGGTACCGCACGCCGCTGCAGGGCTGGTACCTGCGGCGCGACCAGACCGTCGGCGTCGACACCGACGGCGCGTTCTACGTGCTGACGGCGCCGAGCAGCCTCGCGGCGCGCTTCCGCGGGGTGCGGCCGACGCCGCAGGACCCGCCGCTGGTCATCGGCGCCGGCGGCAAGGACGGCGAGTCGATCGACATGGCCGACGCCCTGCGGCGCGTGCTCGCCGGCGAGGTCTGAGGACCGCTCGGCCCCCGGCCGTGGGGCGGGCTCAGCGGCCCCCGTCGACCCGCCGCGCGAGCTCGACCAGCGCGGTCGCGACCGTCGCCGGGTCCTCCACCGCCGTGAGGTGCCCCGCGCGCGGCACGACGACGAGCGGCGCACCGCCCGCCACCTTCGCCAGGTCGCGAGCGGCCTCGACGCCCGTCACCTCGTCCTCGTCGCCGACGACGACGAGCACCGGGCCGGTGAACCGCCGCAGCACCTCGGTGCGGTCGGTGCGCGCGGCCATCGCGCGCTGGCTCCACGCGACGCGGGCGGGCGGCTGCTCGTCGATCCACGCCGCGACGCGTGCCACGACGTCCGGGTGGGCGGTGCGCGTGGTCTCCCCCAGCACCGTCCCGACCATCCCGCGGACCGCGTCGACCGACCCGGACGACTCCACCTGCGCCGCCACGTCGAGCCGCTTCGCCCGCGCGTCGGGCGCGTCGGCGGTCGACCTCGTGTCCACCAGCGCGAGCCCGGCGACGAGGTCGGGGTGCCGCTCGAGCAGCGCGAGCGCGACGTAGCCGCCCATCGACAGGCCGGCCACGACGGCACGGTTTACGCCGGCCCCGCGCAGCGCGGCGGCGACCCGGTCGGCGGCGTCGTCGAGCGTGGGCCCCACCTGGTCGAGCTCGTCGG
The DNA here is from genome assembly GCF_042667215.1 of Cellulomonas sp. NPDC057328. NCBI lineage: Bacteria > Bacillati > Actinomycetota > Actinomycetes > Micrococcales > Cellulomonadaceae > Cellulomonas > Cellulomonas sp. NPDC057328. Next base: position 8,647 of record NZ_JBHUZW010000137.1, read on the forward strand.
CGGCGGGGACGTCGGGCGCGAGGACGCGGCGGTCCTCGCCGAGGCGATCCGCGACGTCGGCCCACATGCGGTGGTCGAGCGGGAAGCCGTGCAGCAGGACGACGGGGGTGGCGGTCATGGTGCTCCTCGGGTCGCGCGGTGCCCGTCGGCCGGACGGTGCCGGCGGGCGTGTGACGTGCGACGACGTCGGCCGCGCGTCGTCGTCGACCCTAGCGAGGGGGCCGGTCGGCCACCCGCCGGGCGAGCGCGGCGGCGCGCTCGAGGACGCGCGCGACGCCGTCGTCCGCGTTGGACGGCACCACCTCGTCGACGGTCGCGCGCACGTGCGGGTGCGCGTTGCCGACGGCGAACGACCGTCCCGCCCACGTGAGCATCGGCAGGTCGTTGGGGGCGTCGCCGACGGCCCACACGTCGGCCGCCGCGACGCCGTGCGCCGCGGCCCACCGGGCGAGGGTGGCCGCCTTGGTGACGCCCGGGGCGGCGACCTCCCCCAGGAGGCCGGCCTGCGGACCGGTCACGGACGTGGACACGTGCGCGAGGTCCCCCACCGCGCCCTGCAGCGCCGCGACGAACGCGTCCGGGGCACGGTCGACGCCCGCCGCCGGGTCGACGCGCACGAGCAGCTTGAGCGTGGTGGGGTCGGCGACGTCCTCGATCCGGGCGGCGACGGGGCTGTCCGGCGGCTGCTCGTGCGCGGGCACGAAGCCGTGCTCGGCCGCGAAGCCCCGGGCGCTCTCCGCGGCCAGGTGCACGTGCGGGCCCCACGCGGCGCGCAGCCGGGCGGCGACGGCCGCCACCCGGACGCGGTCCATGCCGTGCTGCTCGAGGACGCGCTGCGCCCCCACGTCGACGACGGACCCGCCGTTCGCGCAGATGGCGACGCCGTGCCCCGCGACGTGCGCGGCCAGCTCGGTGAGCCAGCGGTGCGGGCGCGCGGTCACGAACACGACCACGACGCCGGCGTCCTCGCACGCCGCCAGCGCGTCGACGGTGCGCGGCGAGACGGTGCCGTCGGGCGCCAGCAGGGTGCCGTCGAGGTCGCTCGCGACGATCCGCGGCGCCCCGCCGGCCTCCGCGCGCGGGGCCGCTCCCGGGACCGCACCCGCCGTGCCGTCGCCGTTCACCGCCGCGTCGGCCCGCGCCGCCCGCGCGCCTGCCAGCACGCGGTGTGCCAGTGCCGCCGGTCCTCGAGGCCGTCGCGCCACGTGTCGGTGCGCCACGCGACCACGTGCGGCGTGCCGGCGGGCACGAGCTGGTCGCAGCCGGGACAGCGGTACTCACGGTCGGAGCCACGCACCGCCTGGACCACCCACTCGCCGTCCGGGCCGGCCTCGGCGCGCCGGCCGCCGGTCGCCCGGTCGACGTCCAGGGGCACGTGCTCGGTGCCGTACGGACGGCGGGCGGATCGGCGGCTGCGGGGCACGGGTCCATCCTCGCGCGCCGGGCGCGGCGCGCGCCGCCGACGACGACGGCCGGGCACCGTGGCGC
>NZ_JBHUZW010000138.1:0-10108 GCF_042667215.1 Cellulomonas sp. NPDC057328
ACGGAGCGCTCAGTCCGCCGTCGCCGCGACGGCCCCGTCGACGACGGCTGCGGGACCACCGGCGCGGAACCACGCACGCTGCTGCGTCGCGCCCGTGCCACGCACCCACAGCTCGTCGAGCAGCGTCTCGACCCGCTCGACGTCGCCGTGGTCCGTGAGCGCGGGCCGCACGTGCTCGAGCAGACTCCGCACGACGTCGCGCGCCGGTGCCGGCCGGAACGCGGGCGGGGCGACGAGGTCGCCGGTCACGCCCGAGCGCCCGGCCCGCCACGAGGCCGCCCGCAGGCGCTCCACGCGGTCGACCACCGGGGGGACGCCGTCGGCGGCCTCGCGCGCGGCCGTCTCGACGAGCCCGCGCGCCAGCGCCGCGACGAGCACGGCGTCACCGCCACGCAGGCACACGTCCGCGACACGGATCTCCACGGTCGGGTAGGTGTGCGACAACCGGGCGTCGAAGTAGATCATCCCGTGGTCGAGCGCCGCGCCGGTGTCGAGCAGGTCCTGCACCACGCGGTGGTAGCCGCCGGCGCTGCCGAACGGCGCGGTGGGCCCCGCGCTCGGCCAGCGGTTCCACACCTGCGACCGGAAGCTCTCGTACCCCGAGTCCTCGCCGCGCCAGTACGGGGAGTTGGCGCTCAGCGCGAGCAGCACGGGCAGCCAGGGGCCGATGCGGTCGAGCACGGCGACGCCCTCGTCGTCGTCCTGGACGCGCACGTGGACGTGGCAGCCGCCCGTCAGCTGCTCGCGCAGCGTCAGCGCGTACTCGCGCGCCATGTGGTGGTAGCGCGCCCCGCGCGACAGCGTGCTCTCCCCCGCGACGGGTGACGTCGCGACGGCGGCCAGGCGCACCCCCACCGCGTCGGCGGCGGCGCGGGCGCGCGTGCGGCCGGCACGCACCTCGTCCGCGAGCGCGTCGAGGTCCTCGCACGGGTGGGTGCCGGTCTCCAGCTGCTGCTCCTTGAGCTCGCCCTCGAGGCCGCCGCCGGGTTCCGGCTCGGGCTCCGGGGTGCCGCCGCGCAGCTCGTAGGCCCGCAGGGCCGCCGCCGCCGCACCGGCGGGCGCCCCGTCCGGGCCCACCAGCAGGTACTCCTCCTCGACCCCGACCGTTCGCATGGCGGGAGTCTGTCGGGTCCGGGCGCGCGGCGCGCGGCGACGGGTGGCGGCCCGACGCAGGCGACGTACGCTCGCGACGTGCCCGACGTCCCGCACCGCGTGCTCGTCACCGGCCCCGCGAGCTGGAACCTCACGGTGCGCGTCGCCGTGCTCCCGGAGCCGCGACCGCACACGGTGGCGGCCGACGGCTGGGCGCACGGGCTGGGCGGGACCTCGGCCGGCAAGGGGCTGACGCTCGCCGCCCTCGGGGTCGACGTGACCCTCCGGACCGTGCTCGGCGAGGACGACGCCGCGGCCCGCATCCGTGCCGCGCTGGAGCGCCCGCACCTGGAGGTGGTCGCCGTGCCCGCGGCGGGGCGCGCCAGCGAGCGGCACGTGAACCTGGTCGCCGACGACGGCTCCCGGCTGTCCGTGTACCTCACGCTGCCCGACGCGGTGCCGTCCGGTGCGGCGCGCCCGGTCGCGGAGCTCCTGCGCGGCGCCGACGCGGCGGTCGTCGACCTCGCGGAGCACAGCAGGCCGGTGCTCGACGCCGCGCGGGCCGCGGGCGTCCCGGTGTGGTGCGACGTGCACGACGACGACGGCGAGGGCCCCTACGCGCGTGCCTTCACCGCCGCGGCGGACGTCGTCCTCGCGAGCCACGTGCGCCTGGCCGACCCGGCGGCGTACCTGCGGGCGCGGCTGGCCGAGGGGGCGCGGCTCGCCGTGGTGACGCGGGGTGCCGCGGGGGCGCTCGCCGTCGCGGTCGGCGACGACGGCGCGCCGCGGTGGTACGACGTCGGCGCCGCGCCCGTGCACGCGGCCGTCCAGGCCGAGGGCGCCGGCGACGCGTTCGCCGCGGGGCTGCTGTGGGCGACCCTCGCGGGTGCGCCCGTGCCGGAGTCCCTCGCCCTGGCCTCGGCGACCGGTGCGATCGCGGTGGCCGGACCGGGTCTCGGCGCGCCCGACGCGACCCCGCGGACCGTGCGGCGGCTCGCCGAGCGGGTCGTCGTGACGCCGCGCTGACGCACCGTCCGCCCGCGCGCCCGTGCGCCGGCCCCGGGCGGCGGGTCAGCCGCCGGAGACGGACAGCTCGGCCTCGTGCAGCTCCTGGCGGAACTCGTCGGACAGCTCCCGGGAGTCCAGCCACCCGTACGGCAGGATCGGCCGCTTCGGCGAGCCGGCACGTCCGCGCTGCCCCTCGGCCGGCGCTCCCGGGTACGGCTGGTCGTGGTCCAGCCGGGCGAGCAGGTCGTCGAGCTCCGCGAGCGACGAGACGAGCCCCAGCTGCGCCCGCAGCTCCCCGCCCACCACGTACCCCTTCAAGTACCAGGCCATGTGCTTGCGCATCTCGCGCAGCGCCTTCGACTCGTCGCCGAAGTGGTCGACCATGAGCTCGGCGTGGCGGTGCACGACGCGGGCGACCTCACCCAGCCCGGGCCGGATGCGCGCGTCCGAGCCCGCGAACGCCGCGGCGAGGTCCGCGAAGAGCCACGGCCGCCCCTGGCAGCCTCGGCCGACGACGACGCCGTCGCAGCCGGTGTGCCGCACCATCGCCAGGGCGTCCTCGGCCGACCAGATGTCGCCGTTGCCGAGCACGGGGATGTCGGTGACGGCCTCCTTGAGGGTCGCGATCGCGTCCCAGTCCGCGGTGCCCGAGTAGTAGTCGGCGGCCGTCCGGCCGTGCAGCGCCACCGCCGCGACGCCCGCGTCCTGCGCCGTGAGGCCCGCCTCCACGTACGTCAGGTGGTCCTCGTCGATGCCCTTGCGCATCTTGACGGTGACGGGCACGCCGGCCGGGCGGGCGGCGTCCACCGCGGCCCGCACGATCGACGCGAACAGGTCCCGCTTCCACGGCAGCACCGCGCCGCCGCCGCGGCGCGTGACCTTGGGCACCGGGCAGCCGAAGTTGAGGTCGACGTGGTCCGCCCGGTCCTCCTCGACGAGCATGCGGACCGCCGCGCCCACGGTCGCGGGGTCGACGCCGTAGACCTGGACCGACCGCGGCACCTCGTCCGGCTCGAACGAGATGATCCGCAGCGACTCGGGGCTGCGCTCGACGAGCGCCCGGCTCGTCGTCATCTCGGCGACGTACAGGCCCGCGCCGGACTCGCGGCACAGGCGCCGGAACGCCGCGTTCGTCACGCCCGCCATGGGCGCGAGGACGACGGGCGTGTCCACGGTGATCGGGCCGATGCGCAGCGGCGGGAGCGCGCGCCGGCCCGCGGCGGGCGCGTCGGTCGACGGGTCGGTGAGGGTCTGCACGGCTCCATTGTCACCCGGTCGGCCGCCGACCTGGCCCGGGGTCCCCGGCAGGTCGCAACCCTCGGGCAGGCTGCTGCGTCGAAGGAAGTGTGACCATCACGCACCCGCCGCCCGAGGGGCCCGCGTCCCTGCCCCCGACCACCCCGGTGACCGAGACGGCGCCGGTGGTGCCGCGCGCCCTGCCGACGCACGGGGGCGGTCGCGCGGACCGCGACGCCGAGTTCACCGCCTTCATGGCCGACGCCGGCCCGGGCCTGCTGCGCACGGCGTGGCTGCTCGTCGGCGACGCGCACCGGGCGGAGGAGCTGGTGCAGCAGGCGCTCGTGCGGACCTACGGCGCGTGGGCACGCGTGCGCGGCGGCGACCCGGCGGCGTACACGCGCCGCACGCTCGTGAACCTGCGCACGGACACGTGGCGGCGCCGGCGGCGGGAGGTGCTCACCGCGCCGGCCGAGCTGCCGGAGGACGCCGTCGCGTCGGGCACGGGAGCGGTCCACGACCGCGACGCGCTCGTCCGCGCGCTCGCCCGCCTGACGCCCCGGCAGCGTCGCGTCGTCGTCCTGCGGCACCTCGTCGGCCTGACCGAGCGCGAGGTGGCCGAGGACCTCGGCATCAGCACGGGCACGGTCAAGTCGACCGCTTCCCGCGCGCTCGCCGCCCTCCGGACGGACCTGACGGTCGACGCGCCGCGCAGCGCCCCCGCCCACCCCCGACCCGAGGAGACCCGATGACGCTCACCGACGACGAGGTCGCCACCGCGCTGCGCGCACGGGCGGACCGCGACGCCCCCACGATGACGCTCGACCCGGTCCGGACGATCGCGCGTGGCCGGCGCCGGCGCGCCGCCACCGCGGGCGCCGCGGCCGGCGCCGCCGCCGTGACTGCCGTCGGTCTCGTGCTCGGCACGGCAGCGCTGCTGGCGCCGCCGACCGCCGACGCGCCGACCGCGACCGCGCCGGACGCCACCGCGCCGGACTCCGACGCACCGGTCGCGACCGCCGCACCGGACGTCGCCGACCTCGCCGAGGGCCTGCGCGCCGCACGCGGGCCGGTCCCCCGCACGCTCGCCGACGGCAGCACGTGGTGGGACACGGGCATCGGCTCCGCCGCGACCGGGGAGACGCTCGCGTTCGGCACGGTGGACGGGGAGCCGTTCCGGACGCCCGGCGACGTCCTGGCGTTCGGCGTCCTCGAGGCGACGGGGCACCTCGCGGACCCCATGCCGCTGCGGTGGTCGCCCGACGACGCGCTCGCCGACCACGGCGCGGCGGAGGGCTACCACGGGGTGACCGGGCTCTCGGTCGGCGCGGAGGCCCACGTCGTCGACGTCCTGGTCGGCGCCGTGCCGGCGTGGATGCCGGGGGCGCGTGTCGCGCACGTGCTGTCGACCGGCGTCGTGGACGCGACGGGCGCCGTGCGCCACGTCGTCGAGGTCCCGACGTTCCCCGAGCCGACCGGCTCGGGCGCCAGCCTGTTCGTGATCGGCGGCAGCCCGCGAGTGTCCAACATGGGCTCCCCCCGTTCGGAGCGCGAGATCGTCATGGAGCCGCCGTCGGTCACGGTGTTCGTCGGCACGGACGGCAGCGCGTACGTCAACGGCCTGCCGGTCACGCGCGACCAGCTCGCGCTGTGGGCGCCCGGCGCACCGGTCGACCAGGTGGTGGCGGACCTCGTCGCGCTCGGGGCGCGCCTCTGAGGGCACGCCGGACCCACGGCGAGCGCCGTCACGACGACGCCGGGCCGGCGGGTGCACGGAGCACCCGCCGGCCCGGCGTGGGTCGTGCGGTCAGGCGCCGACGAGGCGCTGCGCGAGGTAGGGCGTGACCTGGTCGAGCGCGACGCGCTGCTGCGACATGTCGTCGCGGTGGCGGATCGTGACGGCCTGGTCGTCGAGCGTGTCGAAGTCGACCGTGATGCAGAACGGCGTGCCGATCTCGTCCTGGCGGCGGTAGCGGCGGCCGATCGCGCCGGCGTCGTCGAAGTCGACGTTCCAGTTCTTCCGCAGCTCGGCGGCGAGGTCGCGCGCCTTCGGGCTGAGCTGCTCGTTGCGCGACAGCGGGAGCACGGCGGCCTTGACGGGCGCCAGGCGCGGGTCGAGGCGCAGCACCGTGCGCTTGTCGACGCCGCCCTTGGTGTTGGGCGCCTCGTCCTCGGTGTACGACTCGACGAGGAACGCCATGAGCGAGCGCGTCAGGCCCGCGGCCGGCTCGATGACGTACGGCACGTACCGCTCGTTCTTCTGCTGGTCGAAGTACGACAGGTCCTGGCCGGAGTGCTGCGCGTGCGTCGACAGGTCGAAGTCGGTGCGGTTCGCGATGCCCTCGAGCTCACCCCACTCCGAGCCGGTGAAGCCGAAGCGGTACTCGATGTCGACCGTCCGCTTGGAGTAGTGCGACAGCTTCTCGGCCGGGTGCTCGAAGTGGCGCAGGTTCTCCGGGGCGATGCCGAGGTCCGTGTACCACTGCGTGCGCGTGTCGATCCAGTACTGGTGCCAGTCCTCGTCGGTGCCCGGCTCGACGAAGAACTCCATCTCCATCTGCTCGAACTCGCGCGTGCGGAAGATGAAGTTGCCGGGCGTGATCTCGTTGCGGAACGACTTGCCGATCTGGCCGATGCCGAACGGCGGCTTCTTGCGGGCCGCCGTGAGCACGTTCTGGAAGTTCACGAAGATGCCCTGCGCGGTTTCGGGCCGCAGGTAGTGCAGGCCGGACTCGTCCTCGACCGGGCCGAGGTACGTCTTCAGCATCATGTTGAAGTCGCGGGGCTCGGTCCACTCGCCGCGGGTGCCGCAGTTGGGGCACGCGATGTCGGCGAGGCCGCCCTCGGGCGCGCGACCCTTCTTGGCCTCGAAGTCCTCGAGCAGGTGGTCCTCGCGGAACCGCTTGTGGCAGGACAGGCACTCCGTCAGCGGGTCGGTGAAGACGCCGACGTGGCCGGACGCGACCCACACCTGGCGCGGCAGGATGACGGACGAGTCGAGGCCGACGATGTCGTCGCGGCTGGTGACCATCGCGCGCCACCACTGGCGCTTGATGTTCTCCTTCAGCTCGACGCCGAGGGGTCCGTAGTCCCACGCGGAGCGGGTGCCCCCGTAGATCTCGCCGCTCGGGAAGACGAACCCCCGGCGCTTGGCGAGGGAGACGACGGCGTCGAGGCGGGAGGCGGTGCTGGCCACTGGGTTCTCCTGGGTCGAGGAAGCCCGCGGCTGGGTGCCGCGGGGCACAACCGCCACAGCCTAGCCGCCGCGCGACCAGCCGTTTTGACAACCGTTCGCGCCGCAGTTGAGAATCGGTCTCATGTCCAGGTCCTCCCGCGCCCTCGCGCTGCTCGCCGTCCCCGCCCTGCTGGTCGCGGGGTGCTCCTCCGGGGGCGCGGACGCGGGCGCCGGCGGGACGGAGGACGGCCGTGTCGCGGTGCTCGCCTCGTTCTACCCGCTCCAGTTCGTCGCGGCCGAGGTCGGCGGCGACCGCGTCGACGTGGCGTCGATGACGCCGCCGAGCGCCGAGCCGCACGACCTCGAGCTCTCCCCCGCGCAGGTCGCCGAGCTCTCCTCCGCGGACCTCGTCGTCTACCAGTCGGGCTTCCAGGCCGCGGTGGACGAGGCCGTCGAGCAGACGCAGCCGGCGCACGTCGTGGACGCGACGCAGGCCGCCGGCCTGGGCGAGGACGGCGCCCACGCGGACGAGGCGCCGACCGCCGCAGAGGACGACCACGCCCACGAGGGCGAGGAGCACGCGGAGGACGAGCACGAGCACGGCGCGCTCGACCCGCACTTCTGGCTCGACCCGACGCTCATGCCCGACGTGGCGGACGCCGTCGCCGACGCGCTCACGGAGGTGGACCCGGACGGCGCCGACACGTACCGCGCGAACGCGGACGCGCTCGGCGAGCGCTTCGCGGCCCTCGACGAGGCCTACCGCACGGGCCTGGCGACCTGCGAGCGCGACGTGATCGTCACGTCGCACGAGGCGTTCGGCTACCTCGCGCAGCGCTACGACCTCGAGCAGGTGGGCATCTCCGGCGTCGACCCGGAGGCGGAGCCCTCGCCGGCCCGGCTGCGCGAGGTCGGCGACCTCGTCCGCGAGAGCGGCGTCACGACGATCTTCTTCGAGACCCTCGTCAGCCCGAAGGTCGCCGAGACGCTCGCCGACGACCTCGGCGTCGGCACGGCCGTGCTCGACCCGCTCGAGGGGCTGACGGACGACGCGCAGGACTACTTCTCGGTCGCCGAGCAGAACCTCGAGCAGCTGCGCGTGGCATTGTCGTGCGCGTGACCTCGCCGTCCGCCCCCGCCGCGGTGCCCGCCGCCGACACCCGCCCGGTGCCGACCATCGACGCCCGCGACGTCCACGTGACTCTCGGCGGACGGCCGATCGTGCGCGGCGTCGACCTCCGGGTGCCCGCGGGGCAGGTGCTCGCCCTGCTGGGCGCCAACGGGTCCGGCAAGTCGACGCTCGTCCGGTCCCTGCTCGGCGTCGTCCCGCTCGCCTCCGGGTCGGTCCACCTCCTCGGTGCACCGCTCGGCCGCCAGGTGCCCTGGCAGCAGGTCGGGTACGTGCCGCAGCGCATGGCCGCCGGCGGGGGCGTGCCCGCGACCGCGCTCGAGGTCGTCGGCTCCGGGCTGCTGCACGGCCGCCGCCTCCTGCCGCCGCGCGACCGGCGCGCCCGCGCCCGCGCCGCGCTCGAGACGCTCGGGGTCGGCCACCTGCTGCACCGGCGCGTCCAGGAGCTCTCCGGCGGTCAGCAGCAGCGCGTCCTCATCGCCCGTGCGCTCGTGCGCGAGCCGCGCCTGCTCGTCCTCGACGAGCCGACGTCCGGCATCGACGTCCCCACGCAGGAGACCTTCGTCCGCACGGTCGCCGCCCTGCGTGACGCCGGCACCACGGTGCTCGTGATCCTGCACGAGATCGGCCCGTTCGCGCCGCTCATCGACCGGGCGGTCGTGCTGCGGCACGGCCGGGTGGTGCACGACGGCGCACCGCCCGCCGCGCGCGGCGAGCACGGCTCCGCCGAGCACGACCACACGCACCCGCACGCCGACCCCGCACCGCCGTCCGAGGGTCCCGACCTGACGCTGGGGGTGGCCCCGTGACGTGGTGGACCGAGCTCGCCGAGCTCCTCTCCTCGCCGCTCATGCAGCGTGCGCTGATCGCCGCCGTGCTCGTGGGCGCCGCCGCACCGGTGGTGGGCACGTTCCTCGTGCAGCGCCGGCTCGCCCTCATGGGCGACGGCATCGGGCACGTCGCGCTCACCGGCGTCGCCGTGGGCTGGCTCGTCGGCAGCTGGGCCGCCGCCTCCCCCGCCGACGCGCTCGCGGTGCCCGGCGCGGTCGTCGCCGCCGTCATCGGGTCGGTCGTCATCGAGCTCGTGCGCGAGCGCGGCCGCACGAGCGGCGACCTCGCGCTCGCGATCATGTTCTACGGCGGCATCGCCGGCGGCGTGCTGCTCATCAAGGTGGCCGGCGGCACCAACGCGAACCTCATGAGCTACCTCTTCGGCTCGATCGCGACGGTGACGACAGCGGACCTGTGGTGGACCGTCGCGCTCGCCGCGCTCGTGCTGGGCGTCGGCGTCGGCCTGCGGTGGGTGCTCTTCGCCGTCAGCCACGACGAGGAGTTCGCGCGCGCCAGCGGACTGCCGGTCCGGCTCGTCTCGATGGTCGTCGCGACCCTCGCGGCGCTCACCGTCACGATCGCGATGCGCGTCGTCGGCCTGCTGCTGGTCAGCGCGCTGATGATCGTGCCCGTCGCCGTCGCCCAGCTGTACGCCCGCTCGTTCGGCCGGACGATGGCCGTGGCGAGCGCGGTCGGGGTCGCGGTGAGCGTCGTCGGCCTCACGGTGACCTACTGGAACGACGTGCCCCCGGGCGCGACGATCGTCGTCCTGGCCATCGCGGTGTACGCCGTCGGTGCCGCGGTGCGGCCGCTCGTGCACCGCCGGGCGCCGGGCGAGGACCCGCACCCCGACATGTCCGACGACGTCCTCGTGCCGGCCACGACCGCGGAGGACTGCGCACCGGCACCCGCCACGCCACCCGGCCGCTGACGGCGCGCCGCGCCCGGCGTCCGCGACGGCTGACGCCGGCACCGCCGCCGGCGGGACCCGGGTCACGTCCGGGCCCGCGCAGGGCCGACGTAGGATCGCTCGCGTGACGGAGGTCGTGCGTGCCTACGGCCTCGACGGCCTGCCCCTGGGGCTCGTGCTCCTCATCCTCTTCGTCGCCGTGCTGGCCCGGTCGCACGCGACCTACTGGGCGGGCCGCGCGGTCGCCCGCGGCGCGGCGTACGAGGGCACGCACCGCCACGGCCCCCGCCTCTGGCAGCGCACCGTCGACCGGCTCGCCGGGTTCGCCGGGACACCGCTGGCCCGCACCGGCCTGACGCTGGTCCACCGGTGGGGTCCGCTCGCGGTGACCGCCGGCTACCTCACCGTCGGCGTGCAGACCGCCGTGTTCGCCGCCGCGGGCCTGCTGCGCATGCCGTACCTGCGGTTCACCGTCGCGTCGCTGCCCGGGTCGGCGGCCTGGGCGGCGGTGTGGGGCACCATCGGCCTGTCGGCCGTGTGGGGCGCCGTCGCGCTCGCCGCCGGGTCCCCCTGGGGCGTCGCCGCGCTGCTCGCCGTCGCCGCCGTCGTCACGCTCGTCGTCGTGCGCACGCGCCGACGCCGTACCGCCGAGGCGGCCGTCGCCGGCACCGCGCCGGGCGGCACCGCCCCGGGCACGACGACGCCGCGCCCGCGCTGAGGCGCGGAC
>NZ_JBHUZW010000139.1:0-10037 GCF_042667215.1 Cellulomonas sp. NPDC057328
GCCGCCCCTGCGGGTCTCCCCCCCCGGGGGGGTGTGTGATTTGGGGGGCCCGTGGTTGTGGGGGGGGGGGGGGGCGGCGGGGGGGGGGCCGGCCCCGCCCCGGCCGCGGGTGCGTCGGGCGTCAGGCCGCCTGGGCGCCGTTGATGAAGCTGACCGCGTCGCCGACCGTCGTGAGGTTCTTGACCTCGTCGTCGGGGATGCGGACGTCGAACTTCTCCTCGGCGAGGGTGACGATCGTCATCATCGACAGCGAGTCGATGTCCAGGTCGTCGGTGAAGGACTTCTCGGGCAGGACGGAGTCGGCCGGCAGGCCCGTCTCCTCGCTGACGATCTCGGCCAGGCCGGCCAGGATCTCCTGCTCGCTGTGCGCCATGGATGTCTCCTCGGGTGGGATGGTGCTCGGACGAAACGTGCTGACGGTACCGGCCGGTCGTGCCCGGCCCGCCCCACGGGATCAGGGCAGGACGACGACCTGCGCGGCGTAGACGAGGCCCGCGCCGAAGCCGATCTGCAGGGCCAGCGCGCCGGACGGCACCTGGCCCTCGCGGAGGAGGCGCTCGGCGGCCAGGGGGATCGACGCGGCGGACGTGTTGCCGGTGTCGGCGATGTCGCGGCCGACGACGACGGACTCGGGCAGCTTCAGCTGCTTGATCATCTGGTCGATGATCCGCATGTTGGCCTGGTGCGGCACGAACGCCTCGATGTCCTCGGGGCGGACGCCGGCGGCGTCCATGGCCTTCTGCGCGACCGGGGCCATCTGCCAGACGGCCCACTTGAAGACGCTCTGGCCCTCCTGGCGCAGCGTGGGCCAGCCGGCGCCCTCGTCGCGCGTCGCGAGCCAGGAGTGCGTCTGGCGGATGGCGTGCGCCTGGCCGCCGTCCGAGCCCCAGACCGTCGGGCCGATGCCGGGCGTGTCGGACGGGCCGACGACCACGGCGCCGGCGCCGTCGCCGAGCAGGAAGGAGATCGTCCGGTCGGTCGGGTCGACGAACTCGCTCATCTTCTCGGCGCCGATGACGAGCACGTGGCGGGCGGTGCCGGCGCGCACGAGGGCGTCGGCCTGGCCGACCCCGTAGCAGAAGCCGGCGCACGCGGCGGAGATGTCGAACGCCGCGGCGGGCGTGGCGCCGATCCGGTCGGCGACGATCGCGGCGCCCGCGGGCGTCTGGTGGAAGTAGGTGACGGTCGAGAGGATGACCGCGTCGATGTCCGCACCGGTCAGGCCGGCGTGGTCGAGCGCGGCGCGCGCGGCACCCTCGGCGAGGTCGAGCACGTCGGTGCCCGCCTCGGCGCGGCGCCGCGTCACGATGCCGGTGCGCTGACGGATCCACTCGTCCGACGAGTCGATCGGGCCGACGAGGTCGTCGTTGGGGACGACACGCTCGCCGCGCACCCCGCCGATGCCGAGGATGCGGGTGTGCGCGGGGCCGGTGGCCTGCGTGAGGGTCGGACGGGTCACGACGTGCTCTCCTGCGTGGTCGTCGAGGGGGACGGCTGCGCGCCGCCGGCGTGGCGGCGCACGAGGTCGCGCGCCGCGTCGAGGTCGGCGGGCGACTTCAGCGCCACGGTCTCGACCCCGGGCAGCGTACGCCGCGCGAGGCCGGTGAGGACCCCGCCGGGCGCCACCTCGAGCAGGCCCGTCACGCCGAGGTCGGCGAGCGTGCCCTGGCAGAGGTCCCAGCGGACCGGGCGGGCCACCTGCGCGACGACGCGGTCGAGCGCGTCGGCGCCGGTGCTGACGACGGCCCCGTCGGCGTTGCCGAGCAGCGTCACGACGGGGTCGCGCGGCGCGACGCGCGCAGCCGCGGCGGCGAGCTCGTCGACCGCCGGCGCCATGTGGGAGGTGTGGAAGGCACCCGCCACCTGGAGCGGCACGACCCGCGCGCGGGTCGGCGGCTCGGCGGAGAGCGCCGCGAGGGCGTCCAGCGTGCCGGCGGCGACGACCTGGCCGCCGCCGTTGACGTTCGCGGGCACGAGGCCGAGGGCCTCCAGCCGGGCGAGCACCTCGTCGGGGTCGCCCCCGAGGACGGCGCTCATGCCCGTCGGGGTGGCCGCCGCCGCACGGGCCATGGCCGCGCCGCGCACGGCGACGAGCGCGAGCGCGTCGTCGTCGCTGAGCACGCCCGCGACGGCGGCGGCGGCGAGCTCGCCGACCGAGTGGCCGGCGGCGGCGTCGACGCGCCCCGGCACGGCCTGCGCGAGGTCGGTCCCGAGGGGCGCGCCGAGCACGGCCCGCAGGCTGGCGAGCGCGGTGGCCACCAGCAGCGGCTGCGCCACCGCGGTGTCGCGGATCGTCTCGGCGTCGGACGTGGTGCCGTGGGCGACGAGGTCCGCCCCGGTGACCTCGCTCGCGCGGGTCAGGAGGTCGGCGACCCCGTCGACCTCGAGCCAGGCGGCGAGCATGCCGGGGGACTGGGCGCCCTGACCAGGGCAGGCGACGACGAGCACCCGTCCACTGTGCCGTCCCGGCCCGCGGTCACCCGGTCACGGCTCCCACCAAGCTCGGTGGCCAGCCTTGTCGCACCTGTACAAAGGCGGCACCCGTGGGCGCCGCGCGTCCGGGACGCCGTCGGTGCTAGCCCCGGGCGGCGTCGAGGCGCCCGACCGCCAGCGCCGTCTGCAGCACGTACGACTCGCGGGCGTCGAGCGGGTCCCACCCGGTGACGTCCGCGACGCGGCGCAGCCGGTAGCGGACGGTGTTCGGGTGCACGTACAGGCTGCGCGCCGCGGCCTCGAGCGACCGGCCGGCCCCCAGGTACGCGGACAGCGTCTCGAGCAGCGACCCCTGGCTCGCCGCCAGCGGGGCGAACGCCCGCTCGACCAGCGCGCGCCGGGCGTCGGCGTCGCCCACCAGCACGCGCTCGGGGAGCAGGTCGTCCGCGAGCACGGGCCGCGGCACCTGGTCCCACCCGGCGGCGGCCTGCAGCCCCGCGAGGGCCGCGCGCGCGGACGCCGTGCTCTCGACGAGCCCCGGCGCGGCGGGCCCGATGACGACGGGTCCCGGTCCGAACCGCGGGAGCAGCGTCATGGCCGCGGCCCGCAGGTCGCCCTCGCCGCCGAGGAAGACGACGAGCCGGTCCCCGAGGATCCCGACGAGGGCGTCGTCGGCCGCGCGGCGGGTCGCACGGCGCAGGTCGGCGACCCGCACCTCGTCCAGGTGCGCCGTCGTCGTGCCCACGACCACGAGCGTCGCGCCGCGGCCGCTCCAGCCGATGGCCGCGACGCGGGACCGCAGCGCGTCGTCGGCGTCGCCCCGCACGAGGGCGTCCACGACGAGCGCCTCCAGCCGGGCGTCCCAGCCGCCGCGGACCTCGGCCGCACGGGCGTAGACCTCGGCGGCCGAGAAGGCGACCTCGCGCGAGTAGCGGAGCACCGCCTCGCGCAGCTCCCGCTCCGCACCCGGCGCCGCGAGCCGGTCGCTGTGCGTCTCGACGACGTCGACGACGACCCGGACGAGCTGCAGCGTGTGCTGCAGGGAGATCGACCGCGTCAGCTCGGGCGGCGCGGCCGCGAAGATCTCGCCCACGCCGTGGGGCGGCCGGGTGGGGTCGGCGAACCAGGTGACGAAGGCCGTGATGCCGGCCTGCGCGACGAGGTTGACCCACGAGCGGTCCTCCGCCGGCAGCGCGCGGTACCACTCGAGGTCGGCGTCGAGCCGGCGCATGGCGGCCACGGCGAGCTGGCCGGCACCCTCGCGCACGCGGCGCTGCGTCTCGGTGCCGCCCGGGTCGGTGGCGTCGGCGGTCCGGCCGCGCCCCGGCCGGACCGGACGCCCGCGCACCGTGCTCGGACGGGCGCGCGCGACGACCGGGTGCGCCCCGTCGGCGACGTCGTCCGGAGGCGCCGCGCCGGTGCGGTCAGCGGTCGAGGGGGGCGTCATGGGGCCGAGCATAGGCGCGGCCGTTGTGGGGAGTCGACAAAGGTTACGGCCCCCGCAGCAGGTGCCGAGCCCCTCCCGGACAGGTGCGCACGGGACAGAACGGATAGGGTCTCGGCATGGCTCTCCTGCCTCGTCTGCGCCAGCTCATGCGGCGACCCACGTCGGCCTCCCGGGTCGGCGCGCGTCGTCCGACGACCGCCGCCCGCCGTGGTGACACCCTCCACGAGGACGCGTTGCGCTCGATGCTGAGCGACGACCCCAACAACGAGCGCGCGTTCCAGGCCCTCGCGGAGATCGTCCGCCGCCGGGCTGCCGAGCAGGTCCACGAGGAGGACCCGCTGACCGCCCCGAACGTCGAGCACGAGCGGCAGCACGCCGCGGACCTCGCCGTGTGGTCGCTCGGCGAGGAGCTGTCGGGCAACCCCCGCGCCTGGTACCCGCTCGTGGAGGTCGCCCGCCTGTCGGTCCGCGACGACCACGAGGGCACCATCCGCCGGCTCACGACCGCGGCGGAGCGGGACACCACCGGGCGTGCACTCGTCGAGGCGCTCGCCCTGCTGTGCGACGCCGGCCTGCCGGTCGACGCGCTCAACCTGGGCGTGGGGCACTGGCGCCCGCGCGAGCAGGACCCCGAGGTCGCGCGCCAGCTCGTCCGCGCCGCGGTCGAGGCGGGCCGCCCGCTCGACGCGAAGCAGCACCTCGCGTCGCTCGACCTCTACCCCGACCAGAAGGCGATCGCCGACCTGCGCGCCGAGCTGACCCGCCAGGTCGCCCAGGCGGAGCAGTCGATCCCCGGCACCTGACGCCTCGGGGGACGCGCGCGTCGGGCGGCGTCCCCGCCGCGCACGTCGCACCTCCGCACGCCTCACCTCGCAGCGCCTCACCCCGAACGCCGACGAGCGGGCGGTCCCGGTCTCCCGGGGCCGCCCGCTCGTCGCGTTCAGCGGGGGTCCTTCAGCAGACGGGGCGACCCGTCAGGAGTCGCCGCCCGTGTTGCCGGACGTGCCGGCGGTGACGTCGTGCAGGCGGTACCGCTCGATGGCCTGCGCCGGCAGCGACGCGTCGACCTTGCCCTCGAGCACGAGCTGCTGCAGCACGCGCACCGCGGTCGACGGACCGTCGATCTTGAAGTGCCGGCGGGCCGCCGCACGCGTGTCGGAGAAGCCGAAGCCGTCCGCGCCGAGCGTGGCGTAACGGCCGGGCACCCACGCGCGGACCTGGTCGGCGACGAGGTGGTCGTAGTCCGTCGTCGCGACGAACGGGCCCTCCGCGCCCTGCAGCTTCGACGTGAGGTACGGGGTGCGCGGCTGCTCGCCCGGGTGGAGGAACGCCTGCTGCTCGACGGCGAGCGCCTCGCGGCGCAGCTCGTTCCAGCTCGTCACCGACCACACCGCGGCGCGGACGCCCCAGTCCTCGGCGAGGAGCTGCTGGGCCTCGAGCGCCCACGGCACCGCGACGCCGGACGCGAGGATCTGGGCGCGCGGCCCGTCGCCCTCGGCCGGTGCGATGAGGTGGATGCCCTTGAGGACGCCCTCGACGTCGACGTCCGCCGGCTCGGCCGGCTGCACCATCGGCTCGTTGTAGACCGTCAGGTAGTAGATGACGTTCTGGTCGCGGCCGTCGGACCCGTCGCCGTACATGCGCTCGATGCCGTCGCGCACGATGTGCCGGATCTCGTAGCCGTACGCGGCGTCGTAGTGGACGACGTGCGGCATGGTGCCCGCGAGGAGCGGCGAGTGCCCGTCGGCGTGCTGCAGGCCCTCGCCGGTCAGGGTCGTGCGACCGGCCGTGGCGCCGATGAGGAAGCCGCGCGCCATCTGGTCGCCGGCGGCCCAGAACTGGTCGCCGGTCCGCTGGAACCCGAACATCGAGTAGTAGAAGTAGAACGGGATCAGCGGCTCGCCGTGCGTCGCGTACGACGTGCCGACGGACTGGAACGCCGCGGCGGAGCCGGCCTCGTTGATGCCCGTGTGCATGATCTGCCCGGCCTCGCTCTCCTTGTAGGAGAGCATCAGCGCCCGGTCGACGGCCATGTAGTTCTGGCCGTTCGTGTTGAAGATCTTGGCGCTCGGGAAGATCGAGTCGAGGCCGAACGTGCGCGCCTCGTCGGGGATGATCGGGACGAGCCGGTGCCCGAACTCCTTGTCCTTCAGCAGGTCCTTGAACAGGCGCACGAGCGCCATGGTCGTGGCGACCTCCTGCGTGCCGGACCCCTTCGCCAGGCCCTCGTACAGCTTGGGCTCCGGCAGGTTCAGCTTGGTGTGCGCCGTGCGGCGCTCCGGGACGAACCCGCCGAGCTGGCGGCGGCGCTCCAGCATGTACTGGATCGCCGGGTCCTCGGGCCCCGGGTTGTAGTACGGCGGCAGGTACGGGTCGGCCTCGATCTGCTCGTCGCTGATCGGGATGTGCAGCGAGTCGCGCAGCGTCTTGAGCTCGTCGACCTTGAGCTTCTTCATCTGGTGCGTGGCGTTGCGGCCCGCGAAGCCGGAGCCCAGGCCGTAGCCCTTGATGGTGTGGGCGAGGATGACCGTCGGCTGCCCGGTGTGCTCGCGCGCGGCCTTGTAGGCGGCGTAGAGCTTGCGGTAGTCGTGGCCGCCGCGCTTGAGCGCCCAGATCTCGTCGTCCGTCATCTTCTCGACGAGCGCCTTGGTCCGCGGGTCGCGGCCGAAGAAGTGCTCGCGGATGAACGCGCCGTTCTCCGCGCGGAACGTCTGGAAGTCGCCGTCGGGCGTCGAGTTCATCAGGTGCACGAGCGCGCGGTCCTTGTCGGCGTTGAGCAGGGTGTCCCACTCGCGGCCCCAGATGACCTTGATGACGTTCCAGCCGGCGCCGCGGAACTGCGCCTCGAGCTCCTGGATGATCTTGCCGTTGCCGCGCACGGGGCCGTCGAGGCGCTGCAGGTTGCAGTTGACGACGAACGTCAGGTTGTCGAGGTTCTGCTGCGCCGCGTGCTGCAGCATGCCGCGCGACTCGGGCTCGTCCATCTCGCCGTCGCCGAGGAACGCCCAGACGTCCTGCTGGCTGGTGTCCTTGATGCCGCGCGACTGCAGGTACTTGTTGGTCCACGCCTGGTAGATCGCGGACGCCGGGCCGAGGCCCATCGACACCGTCGGGAACTCCCACAGCTCCGGCGCGAGGCGCGGGTGCGGGTAGGACGGCAGGCCGCCACCGGGGTGCGAGACCTCCTGGCGGAACCCGTCGAGCTGGTGCTCGCTCAGGCGGCCCTCCAGGAAGGCGCGGGCGTAGACGCCGGGGGAGGCGTGGCCCTGGAAGTAGACCTGGTCGCCGCCGCCCGGGTGGTCCTTGCCGCGGAAGAAGTGGTTGAGGCCGACCTCGGTGAGGGTCGCGACCGACGCGTACGACGAGATGTGACCGCCGACGGCCACGCCCGGGCGCTGCGCGCGCGTCACCATGACGGCGGCGTTCCAGCGGATCCAGGAGCGGTAGCGCCGCTCCATGGCCTCGTCACCGGGGAAGTACGGCTCGTTGTGCACCGCGATGGTGTTCACGTACGGGGTGTTCAGCGAGGCCGGGACGGCCACGTTCCGCTGCCGTGCGTGCCGGAGCATGCTCATCAGGACGTACCGCGCGCGCGGGCCGCCCTTCTCGTCGATCAGGCCGTCGAGCGACTCGACCCACTCGCCGGTCTCCTCCGGGTCGATGTCGGGGACCTGGCTGAGCAGGCCGCCGATCAGCGGGCCCGTCTCGTCGATGGAAGCCACGGGGTGCTCCTTCGCGTCTCGTGCGCCCCCGAGCGGTCCGCCCCGGTGCGCCTGGCAGTCCCGCGGTCGGCGTCTCGCACGGGTGGCGAGCGGGCGCAGCTGCGGGTATCCGGACCATTCTCGGACGAGCCGGCCCGGAAAGTCACACCGGTGACCGTGACGTCCGCGACACGGCCGACGGCGACGGGACCGCGGCGGCGTGCCGGGGGGACACGCGCGGCCTGCGCGGACGTCCGTCGGGCCGCCCGGGGCCCATGTGGGCTAACGTGTCCCGACATCGGCAGGCGGTCCCGTCAGGAGGGTCCGCCGGTGGGGGCCACGGCCCCCGTCGCAGCCGTCGGGCAGAAGGGAACGGGCCGGACGTGTCTTCCACCGCGGACGACGCCGCGACGCAGGCCGCTCGTCTCGGCTTCGTGGCCGGGCAGGTCGTGCAGGAGCTGGGGTACGACGACGACGTCGACGAGGACCTCCGCACGGGTCTCGAGACGCTGACGGGCAACGAGCTCGTCGACGAGGACTACGACGACGTCACGGACGGCGCGGTCATCTGGTTCCGGGACGACGACGGCGACCTGACCGACTTCCTCGTCGACGCCATGACGGTGCTCGAGGACAACGGCCCGATCTGGGTCTTCTCGCCGAAGGCCGGCCGTCCCGGGCACGTCAAGCACAGCGACATCGAGGAGGCCGCGACCACGTCGGGCCTGCACGCGATGACGACGTTCTCGATCGGCCCGGACTGGTCCGCCACCCGCCTGTCCACCCGCGGCCGCGGCAAGTGAGCCACCGGTGAGCGTCCCCGCCGTCGGGGACGTCGCACCGGATCTCACGCTCCCCGACACGCACGGCACGCCCGTCACGCTGTCGGACCTGCGCGGCGCGCCCGTCGCGCTCGTGTTCTTCCCCTTCGCGTTCTCACGCGTCTGCGGGAGCGAGCTGTGCGAGCTGCGCGACAACCTCGCCGACTTCACGGGGGCCGGCGTGACGCTGCTCGGCATCTCCTGCGACTCGACGTTCGCGCTGCGCGCGTGGTCGGAGCAGGAGCGGCACGGCTTCGACCTGCTGTCGGACTTCTGGCCGCACGGCGCCGCGGCGCGGGCCTACGGCGTGTTCGACGAGGAGCACGGCCTGGCGCTGCGCGGCAGCTTCCTGCTCGACGCGCAGGGCGTCGTCCGGTGGTCGGTGGTCAACCCGCGCGGTCGGGCGCGCCCTCTCACCGCGTACCGCGAGGCGCTGGCGACGCTTGCGTGACGACCGGGTCGGCTCGGCGCGGCCGCTCCGCGGTGTAGCGGAGCATGTCCCGCCGTTCCCCTGCGATCTCACGATGACCGAGCAGCAGCCCCTCGCACCGGTAGCCCGCGCGCTCGGCGACGCGCACCGAGCCGGTGTTCCAGGGCTCGATGTCGAGGGCCACGTGGGTCAGTCCCGGCAGCGTCCAGGCAAACTGCGTGAGCGCCGCGAGCGCGTCGGCGCCGTAGCCCTTGCGCCGCGCCGACGGGACGATCGCGTACCCGGCCGTGGCGCGCCCGTGCGCCGGCTCCCGCAGCCACAACCCGCAGTGGCCGACCGCGACGCCGGTCGCGGCGACGGTGACGGTGAACGAGAAGCCGGCGCCCTCGCCGTGGCGCGCGCGCTGGCGCTCCACCCACGCCAGCGCCTCCTGCGGGCCCGCGTCGGGCGGCAACGTGCCGACCAGGGGCACGTACGGGTCCGTCGACAGCTCGCGCGCCATGGGCACGTCCGAGTCCTCGACGGGCCGCAGGAGCACCCGACCGTGCGCGGGTGGCGCGAGCGGCCAGCCCGGAAGAGGCGAGGAGGGCACGCACCCACGCTAGGGGGACCTCGTCGCCGTCGCGTCCGTCCGGGAACGGTGGCCCGGCCGGTTCCGCGGCGCGTGCCTAGGCTGTGCGCGTGCAGACGATCGCGACCGGCCACGGCCGCCGCCTCGCTCTCGACACGGTGGGCGACGCCGCCGGTCCGCCAGTCGTGGTCCTGCCCGGCGGTCCGTGCCGCGGGCCGGAGTACCTCGGCGACCTCGCCGGGCTGGCCGCCGTGCGGCGCCTCGCGGTGGTCCACCCCCGTGGCACGGCGTCCACGGGAGGGCTCTCGCGCGGCTGGTGGCGCGACGCCGAGGACGTTCCGGCCGTGCTCCGTCACCTCGGCGGCGCGCCTCTCGACGTGCTCGCGCACTCGGCCGGAACCCGGCTCGCGCTCGCCCTCGCCGCCCGGTTCCCCGGGCAGGTGCGCTCGCTGACGCTCGTGACGCCGCCGAGCACCTGGCTGACCGGCGCCCCGCACGACGGCGCGGACCTCGTGGCGGCGCGCCGCGACCCCGTCGTCGACACCGCGTGGGCGGCTCTGTGCGCGGCGGGTGACACCGCCGACGAGGCGACCTTCCAGCGCGCACTCACCGACGCCGCGCCGGCGGGCTACGC
>NZ_JBHUZW010000140.1:0-9925 GCF_042667215.1 Cellulomonas sp. NPDC057328
AGTGCGGGTGTTGCAACACCCGCACTCGTGACGCATGTACCGCAGTCGACGGTAAGGCGTTCGTGACGGTGCGGGCGGGCGGTCGCGGTGGCGGTCCGGCGGGCCGTCGGCGGTGGTGGGGGGGCGCGGCCGGGGTGGGGTCAGGCGCTGGTGCGGACGACCAGGCTTGCGGGCATCGTCACGGACTTGTGGGGGGCGCCCGCGATGACGTCGAGCAGCAGGCCGACCATCTCCGCGCTGATGAGGTCGAACGGCTGGTGCATGGTCGTCAGCGGCGGGTCGAGCGTCGCGGCGAGGCCCGCGTCGTCGAACCCGCCGACGGCGACGTCGTCCGGCACGCGGCGCCCGTGCTTGCGCAGGGTCGCGATCGCGCCGGCGGCCATCGTGTCCGACGCGGCGAAGACGGCGTCGAGGTCGGGCGCGCGCGCGAGGAGCTCCTCCATCGCGGCGGCACCAGACTCGACCGTGTAGTCGCCGTGGGCGACGTACCGCTCGTCGAAGTCCGCGCCGAGCTCGTCGCGGTAGCCGTCGAGGCGGTACCGGCCGCCGGGGGTGTCGAGCGGGCCGGCGACCATCGCGACGCGCCGGCGCCCGGTCGAGCGCAGGTGCCGCACCATCGTCCGTGCGCCGCCGATCTCGTCGACCGACACGGACGCGACCTGGCCGGTGAACCCGAGCGGCAGCCCGCAGGAGACGGTGGGGATGCCGCGGGCGACGAGGTCGGCGAGCAGCGGGTCGTCGGCGTGCGTCGAGATGAGCAGGACGCCGTCGACGTGGCCGTCCGCGACGTACGCGGCGGCGTTCTCCCGCTCGGTGGGCGTGCCGGCGACGAGCAGGACGAGGGTCATGCCGCGGCGGGCGAGCGCCTCGGCGGCGCCGCGCAGGAGGATCGCGAAGTTGGGGTCGGCGAACAGCATGTCCTGCGGCTCGGTGAGCAGGAACGCGAGCGAGTTGCTGCGGCCGGTGGCCAGCGAGCGCGCGTGCTGGTTGGCGCGGTAGCCGGTGTCGGCGATGGCGCGCTCGACGGCCTCGCGCGCCTCGGGGGAGACCCAGTGCCCGCCGTTGATGACGCGCGAGACGGTGCCGCGGGACACGCCGGCGGCCGCCGCGACGTCGCGGATCGTCGGGCGCCCCCGGCCCGTGGCGGTGCTGACCACGGGGGTGACTCTAGACCCGCGACCGCGGGAGCGGTGCCACCCGTGGCCGCACCGGCCTACCTAGACCTGTGCACGGTCACAGGTCCATAACGACACGATCGAGGGGTGGCGGGCGCATCGCGAGGCGTGCTTACCTGTGCACGGTCACAGGCTGTGACCGTGCACAGTCGCACGGCTGTGCGGAGCGACCCGACGGAGCGTCATGACCGACCCGAGCTGGTTCCCCCGCGACGCGATCGCCTACGGCGGGGACTACAACCCCGAGCAGTGGCCGCGCGAGGTGTGGGACGAGGACGTCGCCCTCATGCGCGAGGCCGGGGTCAACCTCGTGAGCGTCGGCATCTTCTCGTGGGCGCTGATGGAGCCGCGCGAGGGCGAGCTCGACCTCGGCTGGCTCGACGACCTGCTCGACCTCCTGCACGCGAACGGCATCAGCGCCGACCTCGGCACCCCGACGGCCTCGCCGCCGGCCTGGTTCTTCGCGGCGCACCCCGACGCCCGCGTCGTGACGCGCGACGGCACCGTGCTGGGCTTCGGCTCGCGCGGCATGGCGTCCCCGAGCCACCCGGCCTACCGCGCCGCGGCGGTGCGCATCGCGTCCGCCCTCGCCGAGCGGTACGCCGACCACCCCGCGGTCGTGATGTGGCACGTGCACAACGAGTACGGCGCCCCGGTGGGCGAGGACTACTCGCCGGCCGCCGTCGACGCCTTCCGCGCGTGGCTGCAGGACCGCTACGGCAGCCTCGACGCCCTCAACGCCGCGTGGGGCACCGCCTTCTGGGGCCAGCGCTACCTCGAGTGGGAGCACGTGGGCGCACCCGCCGCCACGCCCAGCGTGGCCAACCCGGCGCAGCGCCTGGACTTCGCGCGGTTCACCGACCACCAGCTGCGCGCGTGCTTCGTCGCCGAGCGCGACGCCATCCGCGCGCACGCGGTGCAGCCCGTCACGACCAACTTCATGGCCAACGAGTGCCCCACCACGGACCTGTGGGCGTGGGCGCGCGAGGTCGACGTCGTCAGCAACGACCACTACCTGACCGCCGCGGACGAGCGGAACCACGTCGGCCTCGCCCTCGCCGCCGACCTCACGCGCTCGGTCGCCGGCGGCCGGCCGTGGCTGCTGATGGAGCACTCGACGTCGGCGGTCAACTGGCAGCCCCGCAACGTGGCCAAGCGCCCCGGGGAGATGGCCCGCAACTCGCTCGTGCACCTCGGCCGCGGCGCCGACGCGGTGATGTTCTTCCAGTGGCGGGCCTCCCGCTCCGGCGCGGAGAAGTTCCACTCGGCGATGCTCCCGCACGCCGGGACGCGCTCGCGGGTGTGGCGCGAGGTCGTCGGGCTGGGCCGCGACCTCGGTGCGCTCGGCGAGGTGCGCGGCTCCACCGTGCGCGCCGACGTGGCCCTGCTGTGGGACACCGAGTCCTTCTGGGCGCAGGACCTCGAGTGGCGGCCGTCGGTCGACGTGCGGCACCGGGAGCGGGTCCGCGCCTACTACGAGCGCCTGTGGCGCGACGGCGTGACGGTCGACATGGCCCACCCGTCGCAGGACCTGTCCCGCTACCGGGCGGTCGTCGCGCCGGCGTCGTACCTGCTCACGCAGGCGTCGGCGGACAACCTGCGCCGGTACGTCGAGGGCGGCGGCACGCTGCTCGTGTCGTTCTTCTCGGCGGTCGTCGACGAGCACGACGCGGTGCACGCGGGCGGCTTCGGCGCCCCGCTGCGGGACGTGCTCGGCCTGACGGTCGAGGAGTTCCTGCCGCTGCGCGCCGGCGCCACCACGCGGCTGGCGTGGACGCACGGCGAGGAGCGCGAGCTCCCGGCGGCGCTGTGGCAGGACGACCTGGTCCTCGAGGGCGCCGACGTCGTCGCGACCTACCTCGACGGCCCGGCGGCGGGCGGCCCGGCGATCACCCGGAACGCCGTCGGCGCGGGCACCGCCTGGTACGTCTCGACCGCGCTCGACGTCGACGCGCTCGCACCGGTGCTCGCGGCCGTGTACGCCGACGCCGGCATCACGCCGCCCGGGCTGCCGGAGGACGTCGAGGTCGTCACCCGGCACGGTGCCGACGCCGACTACGTCGTCGCCGTCAACCACTCGGACGACGACGCGAAGGTGCCCGTCGCCGAGGGGGTCGAGCTCCGCAGCGGCACGCCCGTCGCGGGCGCGCTGGACCTGACCGCGGGCGCCGTCGCCGTCGTCCGCGTCCCGCACGGGGGTGGTCGCCCCTAGCCGCCCGTCGCGCGCCCGTCGCGCACCCCGCGTGCGCCGCCACCCGGCGGCCCACGCCGTACGTCCCCGTCGCAGCGCCGCGATCCTCCCGGACGCGTGCACCGCGGCACCACACCGGAAGGAACGCTCATGCGCAAGACCGCAGCACTCCCGGTCGCGATGGTCGCGACCGTCGCCCTGCTCGCCGCCTGCAGCGGCGGCGGTGGCGACACCTCCAGCTCGGCCGAGCCGACGTCCGGCGACGGCGCCGGCGCGGGCACCACCCTCACCGTCTGGGTGGACGAGAACCGCGAGCCCGCGGTCGCGGCCGCGGCGGAGGCGTTCGAGGAGTCGACCGGCGTCACGGTCGAGCTCGTGCAGAAGAACTTCGAGGACATCCGCGCGGACTTCCTCGCGCAGGTCCCGACGGGCGAGGGCCCGGACATCACGGTCGGCGCGCACGACTGGCTGGGCTCGCTCATCGTCAACGGCGTCGTCGACTCGATCGACCTGGCGGACGTGCAGGACGACTTCGAGCCCGTCGCGGTCGAGGCGTTCACCT
The DNA here is from genome assembly GCF_042667215.1 of Cellulomonas sp. NPDC057328. NCBI lineage: Bacteria > Bacillati > Actinomycetota > Actinomycetes > Micrococcales > Cellulomonadaceae > Cellulomonas > Cellulomonas sp. NPDC057328. The sequence continues at coordinate 3,929 of NZ_JBHUZW010000140.1, forward strand.
ACGACGGCCAGCTGTACGGCCTGCCGTACGCGCTCGAGTCCGTCGCGCTGGTCCGGAACACGGCCCTCGCGCCCGACCCCGCCCCGGCGACGTTCGACGAGATGGTCGCGGTCGGCCGCGCGGCAGGCACGAAGCTGCCGTTCGTCATCAACACCAACGGCACCACGGGCGACGGGTACAACTACTACGCGCTGCAGACGTCGTTCGGCGCCCCGGTGTTCGTGCAGGAGGAGGACGGCTCCTACACGAACGAGATCGGCATGGGCGGCGAGGCCGGCCACGCGTTCGCGACGTGGCTGGGCCAGAACGGCATGGCGGGCTCCGGCGTGTTCAGCACCGACTGGACCGACGAGATCGCGCGCCAGGAGTTCGCCGACGGCAACGCGCCGTTCGCGATCACCGGCCCGTGGGCCATCACGGGCTTCCAGGATGCCGGCGTCGAGTTCGCCGTCGAGCCGATCCCGTCGGCCGGCGGCCAGACCGCGGCGCCGTTCGTCGGCGTGCAGGGCTTCTACCTGTCGGCGCAGAGCGACAACGCGCTGCTCGCGCAGGACTTCCTCGTCAACTACCTGTCGACGCCCGAGGCGCAGCGCGCGCTGCACGACGCCGACCCGCGCGTCCCGGCGCTGCTCCAGGTCGCGGAGGACGTCTCGTCCGACCCGGTCGTCGGCGGCTTCGTCGCCCAGGTGAAGAACGGCACGCCGATGCCGTCCATCCCCGAGATGGCGGACGTGTGGGACCACTGGAACGCGGCGGAGGCGGCGATCATCTCCGGCTCGGCCGACCCCGTCGCCGCCTGGGACAAGATGCTCGCCGACATCCAGGGCTCGATCGGCGGCTGACCCGCACCGGTGGGCGCCGGTCTCCGGTCCCCCCGGCCACGGCCGGCGCCCACCCCCCCGCGCACCGCGCGCACCCACGTCGACGTGACGAGACAAGGACGAGGCGGAGACCCGATGTCCACGCAAGCGACCCACGCGCCGGCCGAGCCCGGCACCGGCACCGGCGCACCCGAGCCGCACGCGCGGCGGTGGGACGGCCGGGGCGGCGGCTTCCTCGTGAAGCTCGCGCTCATGGCGCTGGTCAACGCCGTCGGCGTGAGCGTCCTGTGGGCGGCGTACGCGCAGGAGTCGTGGGCGATCTTCGCCGCGTCGCTCGTGCTGCTCGTCGTCGCCGACTGGGTGTACTTCAGCAGGCGCGCGCTGCCGCTGAAGTACATCCTGCCCGGCCTGGGCTTCCTGCTCGTGTTCCAGCTCTTCTCCATGGGCTACACCGGGTACGTCGCGCTGACGAACTACGGCACGGGCCACAACACGACCAAGGAGCAGGCGGTCGACGCGCTGCTCATCCAGGCCGAGCGCCGCGTCGAGGACTCGCCGAGCTACCCCCTGACGGTCGTGCAGCGGGGCGACGAGCTGGGCTTCGCGATCGTCGACGAGGGCGACGTGCGGGTCGGCTCCGCGGAGGAGCCGCTGACCGTGGCCGGCAACGCCTCGGTCGACGGCCAGCGCGTCACGGCCGTGCCCGGCTGGGACGTCGTGCCGTACACGACGCTCATCTCCGACACCGCGCTCCAGCAGCGCGTCGTCGACCTGCGTGTGCCCGTCTCCGACGACGCGGACGACGGCTCGATCCGGACGCGCGAGGGCTCCACCGGGCAGGTGTACTCGTCCGCGCTGGTGCACGACGAGGCCGCCGACACCCTCACGAACACGGAGACCGGCGTCGTCTACCGCGCCACCGACGAGGGCCGGTTCGTCTCCGACGACGGCGAGGCGCTGGCGGTCGGCTGGCGCGTCAACGTGGGGCTGGAGAACTTCACGCGGGCGTTCGCCGACGACACGTACTCCGGCCCGCTGCTGCGGATCACGGTGTGGACGTTCGCGTTCGCGATCGCCACCGTGGCGACGAGCTTCCTGCTCGGACTCGTCCTCGCGCTCGTCTTCAACGACACGCGGCTGCGCGGCCGCAAGGTCATGCGGACGCTCTTCATCCTTCCGTACGCGTTCCCGGCCTTCCTGTCCGCGCTGCTGTGGCGCGGCATGCTCAACGCCAACCCGGACTACGGGGTGGTCAACCAGCTGTTCTTCCTCGGCACCCGCATCCCGTGGCTCGACGACCCGACGCTGGCCAAGCTCGCGATCATCGGCGTCAACCTGTGGCTGAGCTTCCCGTACTGGTTCCTCGTGTGCACGGGCGCGCTGCAGTCGCTGCCGGAGGACGTCATGGAGGCCGCGCGGATCGACGGCGCCGGCCGGTGGCGCACGTTCCGGGCGATCACGATGCCGCTGCTGCTGGTCTCGACGACGCCGCTGCTCATCGCGTCGTTCGCCTTCAACTTCAACAACTTCACGCTGGTCTACATGCTCACGGGCGGCGGGCCGCGGTTCACGGACACGTCGGCCACCCTCGGGCACACCGACATCCTCATCTCGATGATCTACCAGCTGTCCGGCGTCGCCGGCGGCCGCGCCGACTACGGGCTCGCGAGCGCCCTGTCGATCATCGTCTTCCTCATCATCGGCACGATCTCCGCGCTGGCGTTCCGCCGGACGCGCAGGCTGGAGGAGGTCCTGTGACCACCACGACGAGCCGTCCCGCGACGACCACGTCCGACCGGGCCCGCGTGCGCCGCGGCCGCTGGTTCGCCGACGTCGGGTGGAAGTACCCCGTCGCCGCGGTCGTGGTCCTCTACGCCGCGTTCCCGCTGGTCTACGTGCTGTCGGCCGCGGTCGCGCGCACCGGCACGCTCACGGGCTCGACCGAGCTGTTCCGCACGTTCTCGACGGCGAACTTCGAGGCGCTGAACGCGTCGCGGTTCTGGACGTGGGGCGTCAACAGCCTCGTCGTCGGCGGCGCCACCGCGATCGGCTCGGTGCTCATGGGCGCGGCCGCCGCGTACGCGTTCTCGCGGTTCTCGTTCCGCGGCCGCCGCGGCGGCCTGACGTCGCTGCTGATCATCCAGATGTTCCCGCAGATGCTCGCGTTCGTGTCGATCTTCCTGCTGCTGCTCGCGCTGGGCGACGTCGTGCCCGCGCTGGGCCTCAACAGCACGGTGGCGCTCATCTGCGTCTACCTGGGCGGCGCGCTGGGGACCAACACGTTCCTCATGTACGGGTTCTTCAACACGATCCCGCGCGAGCTCGACGAGGCCGCGCGCATCGACGGCGCCACGCACGCGCAGATCTACTGGACGATCATCCTGCGCCTGGTCACGCCGATCCTCGCCGTCGTGGGCCTGCTGTCCTTCATCTCGACGTTCGGCGAGTTCATCCTCGCGCGCGTCATCCTCACCTCGCAGGAGCGCTGGACGCTCGCCGTCGGCATGTACGGCTGGGTGTCGCAGGAGCTCAACGCGAACTGGGGCCTGTTCGCCGCCGGCGCCGTCATCGCGGCGCTGCCCGTGCTGCTGCTGTTCCTCTTCCTGCAGAAGTACATCGTCGGCGGGCTCACCGCCGGCTCCGTCAAGGGCTGACGGCCCGCACCGCATACCCGCACCGCACCCCCGCACCGCACCACCCGCGCGCCCGCGGCGCGCGTGCCCGCCTGCTCGGACGACGACGATCGAGAGGACCACCGTGTCACCACGTCCCGCCCCCGCCCGCCCGCTGCGCGCCCTCGCGGCCACCGCGGCCGCCGGCGCCCTGCTGCTCACCGCGTCACCGGGCTGGGCCGCCCCCGACGACGGCCCGGTCGAGGCCGGCGTCGTCGTCGAGCGCGTCGACGGCCTCGCCGCGGACTTCATGAACGGCGTCGACGTGTCGTCGCTGCTCTCGCTCGAGGAGAGCGGGGTGACGTTCCGCGACACCGCCGGCCGCCCCGCCGACCTGTTCGACGTGCTCGCCGACGCCGACGTGACCTGGGTGCGCGTGCGCGTGTGGAACGACCCCTTCGACGCCGGTGGCCGCGGGTACGGCGGCGGCAACGTCGACGTCGACCGCGCCGTCGAGATCGGCCGGCGCGCCACGGCCGCCGGCCTGCGCGTGCTCGTCGACCTGCACTACTCCGACTTCTGGGCCGACCCGGCCAAGCAGCAGTCGCCGAAGGCGTGGGAGGGGCTGCCGCTCGACGAGCGCGTCGCGGCCGTCGGCGAGTACACCGCCACGAGCCTGCAGGCGTTCGAGGACGCCGGCGTCGACGTCGGCATGGTGCAGGTCGGCAACGAGACGAACAACGGCGTCGCGGGCGTCACCGGCTGGGACGCCATGGCGCAGGTCTTCTCCGCGGGCAGCGCCGCGGTGCGTGAGGTGCTGCCCGACGCCCTCGTCGCGGTGCACTTCACGAACCCCGAGACCGCCGGCCGGTACGCCGGCTACGCGCGCGAGCTGGCGGCGCGCGGCGTCGACTACGACGTGTTCGCCAGCTCCTACTACCCGTTCTGGCACGGCACGCCCGACAACCTGACCCGCGTCCTGCGGGACGTCGCGACGACGTACGGCAAGCAGGTCGTGGTCGCCGAGACGTCGTGGGCGTACACGCTCGAGGACGGCGACGGGCACGGCAACACGATCGACCAGCCGGCGGAGGCCACGGCGTACCCGGTGAGCGTGCAGGGGCAGGCGACCGCCGTGCGCGACGTGATCGCGGCCGTCGCGGCCGTCGGCGACGCGGGCCTCGGCGTCTTCTACTGGGAGCCGGCGTGGCTGCCGGTCGGCCCGCCGGACGCGCTCGAGGCCAACGCGGCGCTGTGGGAGCGGGACGGGTCCGGTTGGGCGACGAGCGCCGCCGGGGAGTACGACCCCGAGGACGCGGGTGAGTGGTACGGCGGCTCGTCGTGGGACAACCAGGCGCTGTTCGCGCACGACGGCACGCCGCTCGAGTCGCTGCAGGTCTTCCGGTACGCGCGCACGGGCGCCGTCGCGCCGCGCGAGGTCGTGTCGGTCGAGCAGGTCCGGGTGACGGTCGTCGACGGCGAGCCCGTGACGCTGCCGGCCACCGTCGCCGTGACCTGGAACGACGGCTCCGTCGAGCAGGACCCGGTCACGTGGAGCGGCGCGGTCGACTGGATCCGCGGCCCGGGTGAGTACACGGTCCGCGGCACGACCGCGGCCGGGCGCGCGGTCACCGCGACCGTCGTCGTCACCGCCACGAACCTCCTGCGCAACCCCGGCTTCGAGGACGACGACCTCGCGCCGTGGTCGATCACGTGGGAGAACGCGCAGGTCCGGGAGGGCGTCGACGCCCCCGAGGGTGCGCGCGCCGTCAACTTCTGGGACGACGCGCCGTACGCGCTGCGCGTCGCGCAGACCGTGACCGGCGTCCCCGCCGGCACGTACACCGTGTCCGCGACCGGGCACGGCAGCCTCGAGGGCGGCACCGGCGGCGTCGCGCTCACCGCCACGACGGCGGCGGGCACCCGGTCGGCCGACCTGCCGCTGGCCGGCTGGCAGCAGGAGCGCACCGCCGTGCTCGACGACGTGGTCGTCGGTGCGGACGGCGTCGTGACGGTCGCGGTCGCGGGGGACCTGCCGGCCGCCGCGTGGGGCTGGGTCGACGCGTTCGTCCTGACGCCCGCCGCCGCCGGGACCGACGTGGTCACGACGGCGCTCACGGACGCCGTGGCGCGCGCCGCCGCGGTCGACCGCGCCGCCTGGACCCCGGCGTCGCTGGCCGACCTGGACGCCGCCGTCGAGGTGGCGCAGGTCGTGCTGGTCGGCAGCCGCGCGACGCAGGCGGACGTCGACGCCGCGACGGCGCTGGTCGCGGCCGCGCTTGACGGGCTCGTCCCGCTCGCGCCGGGGCCGACGCCGTCGACCCCGGCCACGCCCGCACCGACGGCCGGTGCCCCCGCCGGGCCCGCCGCCGGGGCGGGGACCGCGGCCGGTGGCGCAGCCGCCGCGACGGGTGCGCGCCCGGCCGCCGACCGGCTCAGCGCCACGGGCGCGACGGCCGGACCGCTGGTGGCCGTGGCCGCGGGCCTCCTGGTCGCCGGTGCGACGGGCGTCCTGCTCGCGCGCCGCCGGCGGGCCGACGCCCGCGGCTGACCGCCGCCGCTCC
>NZ_JBHUZW010000141.1:0-9861 GCF_042667215.1 Cellulomonas sp. NPDC057328
CACCGAGGTCGCTCGCTCGGTGCCGACGTCGCCGGGCAGGACCGGCGACGTCGGCGTCGCACCGGCGAGCTCGGCGGTGGACCGGCGAGGTCGACGGTGGCGTTCGGGCGGCGGTGGGTGGGAGGGGGCCGGCGCGTCGGGTGCGGGAGGGCCGGGCCGCGTCGGGTGCGGGAGGGGCGGGCCGCGTCGGGTGCGGGAGCGGGCGCGGGACGGGAGGCCGCGGTGGGGCGTCGCGGGGGGTTCGGCGCGTGGCAGGCTGGGTGGGCCGGCGGCCGCGGGAGAGGGCCGGTGCCGCACGACCCCAGGAGGACGACGATGGCCCAGCCGCTGGGGAAGGTGCGCGTCGACGCCTGGACCTGGGCGGTCCGCCTCTTCCCGACCCGGTCGGCGGCCGGTGCGGCGTGCCGCGCCGGGCACGTGCGCGTCAACGGCGAGCGCGCCAAGCCGGCGACGCAGGTGGTGCCCGGGGACGAGGTGCTCGTGCGCGGCGGAGCGCGGGAGCGCCTCGTCGTCGTCGAGCGGCTGCTGGTCAAGCGCGTGTCCGCGGAGGTGGCGCGCGCGTCGTACCTCGACCGCTCCCCCGCGCCGGTGCCGCGCGAGCACGTGGCCGTCGCCGGCGTCCGCGACCGCGGCGCGGGCCGTCCGACGAAGCGCGAGCGGCGCGAGATCGACCGGCTCCGCGGCCGCTGACGGCCCGGCGGGCACCGGCCGACGCACGGTCGCGCGAGCGTCGGCACCGTCGCGCCCGGGCCTGGCACGCCGCACCGGCGCACGTGCCCGGCGGTGCTCAGCCGCCGGTGCGGCCGTGCCCGGGGGACGACGCCGCGAGGTCGTCCATCCACGCCCGCACACCCGTCTGGTCGAGCAGCTCGGCGACGGGCCGGCTGAGCGCCTCCACGTGGACGGGCAGGCCGAGCTCCGCCGCGTCCCGCACCAGGCGCACGACGACGGACAGCCCGCTCGAGTCGAGGAACGACACGTCGGACGCGTCGACGGCCACGACGCGGACGCCCGGCTCGTCGAGCTGCGCCCACAGAGCGGGTGCGTCGTGCTCGCGCACGTGCAGGTCGACGGCGCCGTGCAGGACCACGCGCAGCGTGCCGCCGTCCCGGTGCACGTCGAGACGCCCGGCGCGCGCCGCGCCAGGTCCGCCCGCACCGCCGGAGACCGACATCACGGGGCGCAGTCTGCCCGCCCGTCGCGCGGTCGGCGACCGCGACCCGCCGCGCACAGGTGCTGGTTCCGGCGCAGGTCGCGGGACCGGCGGCCCGTCGCGGCCGCTCCGCCCAGGACCGCTCGCCCCCCGCACGGGCGGCCGCCGGCGGCCGCCCCCGCGTGCGTGCCGCGTCGGCCGCACCCGGGGCGCACGCAGGAAGCGTCGGTGCGCGGGTGCATCCTGGTGCCGTGCCCCCGACCGCCCCCGCCGCCGCGACCCCCGTCGCGGACGCGTCGGCGACCGGTGACGTGCACGCGGTCGTCCCCGTGCCGTCGGACGTCGACCTGCGCCGCACGGTGGGTCGCCTGCGCCGCGGCGCGGGCGACCCGACGTGGGAGCACGCCGCGGACGGCACGGTGTGGCACGCCGTCCGCCGTCCCGCCGGTGCGGCGACGCTGCGGCTGCGGCCCGGGCCCGGCGCCGTGCGGGTGGACGCCTGGGGGCCGGGCGCGGCGCACGCCGTCGCCGACGCGCCCGGCCTGCTCGGCGTGCTCGACGACGCGGACGGCTTCGCCGACCACCTGCACCCCGCGGTCGCGCGCGCCCGGCGTACGTACGCGGGGGTGCGCCTGGCGCGCAGCGGGGACGTGTGGGACACGGTCGTGACGGCCGTGCTCGAGCAGCGCGTGGTCGGCCTCGACGCGAAGGCCTCGTGGCGCCGGCTCGTCACGTGGCACGGCACGCCCCCGCCGGGGCCTGCACCCGCCGGGCTGCGCGTCGCACCGCCGCCCGCGGTGTGGCGGGACCTCCCGGTGTGGGAGTGGCGCCGCGCGGGCGTCGACGCGCAGCGCTCCGACGCCGTGCGGCGGGCCGCGCAGGTCGCCCACGCGCTCACGCCCGACGTCGGCGCGGCCGAGCTCGGCCGGCGGATGCTCACCGTGCGCGGCATCGGCCCCTGGACCGTCGCCGAGGTGACGTCCCGCGCGCTCGGCGACCCCGACGCCGTGTCGGTCGGCGACGCGCACCTGTGCCACCTCGTCGGGTGGGCGCTGACCGGCCGGCGCGCGGACGACGCCGGGATGCTGCGCCTGCTCGAGCCGTGGCGCGGGCACCGGCAGCGCGTCCTCGTGCTGCTCGAGCTCGCGTACCGGGGCCGGATGCCGGCGTACGGGCCGCGCGCCCCGCGCGCACGCCCGCTGGTCTGACGACCGGCGCGCGCACCCGCCGCCCCGGCGACCCGCCCGACGCCGCCCCGGATGCCCCACCCCCGCCCGCCCGGGGATACTGAGGGCGCCCGCGGGAGCACCGCGGCCGAGGACGACGCAGGAGGACCCGATGGCGTACGACACGACCGAGCCGCACCAGGACGCCGCCCCGGAGGCGCCCAGCCGGGTGGCCGCCGGCGTGCTGTCGCTCGTCTTCTTCCTGGGCTCCTTCGCCCTCATCGCGTGGGGCTTCGACATCGACGGCCTGCTCGGCATGGCCATCGGCGCGGCGGGCATCGTCACGTTCGCGCTCGCGTACGCGATCCCGACGACGATCCTGCCCGCGCTCGACCGCGGCGGCCGGCGCTGACGCCCGTCGCGCCGGGCGGACCGGCACCGGCGTCCCTGGTCCTGGTCCGGCACGGCGAGAGCGTCGGCAACCTCGCCGCGGCGGCGGCCGAGCGCGCCGGTGCGGAGGTCGTCGAGATCGACACGCGCGACGCGGACACGCCGCTGTCCGACCGGGGCCGCGAGCAGGCCCGTGCGCTGGGCGTGTGGCTCGGCGGCCTGCCGGCCGACGAGCGTCCCGAGGTCGTGTGGTGCTCGCCCTACGTGCGCACGCGGCAGACGGCGGCGACGGTGCTCGAGGCGGCCGGGCTGGACGTGCCGGTACGACTCGACGAGCGCCTGCGCGACCGCGAGCTCGGCGTGCTGGACCGGCTCACGCGTGCGGGCGTGGAGGCGCGCCTCCCGGGTGAGGCGGAGCGCCGCCGGCTGCTCGGCAAGATGTACCACCGCCCGCCCGGCGGCGAGTCGTGGGCGGACGTGGCGCTGCGGCTGCGCGCGCTCCTGCGCGACCTCGCCGAGCGCGAGGACGGCCGGCGCGTGCTGGTCGTCGCGCACGACGCCGTCGTCATGCTGCTGCGCTACGTCCTCGAGGCCATGGACGAGGACGCGCTCATGGCGATCGTGCGCGAGCGCAGCATCCGCAACGCGTCGGTGACGCGGCTCGACCGCGTCGACGGCGCGTGGCTGCTCACGGCGTTCGACGAGGTCGGTCACCTGGCGGAGCTCGACGCCCCCGTGACCGAGCACGAGGGCACGGACGACACCGGTGGCTGACGGCGGCACGCACGGCGCGCCCGACCGCGGCGGCCCGCTGACCCCGGCGCGGCTGCGCGGCTGGCCCCTGCCCGAGCCGACGGGCGGCAAGGACGCGCGCGGCAGCGTGTGCGTCGTCGGCGGCGCCCGCGGCACCCCGGGTGCCGCGCTGCTCGCCGGGCTCGCCGCGCTGCGGGTGGGTGCGGGGCGGCTGACGCTCGCGGTGGCCGGCTCGGTGGCGCCGCACGTCGCGGTCGCCGTGCCGGAGGCCGGCGTGGTGGGGCTCCCCGAGGACGCGGCGGGGTCCGTCACGGGCGCCGGCGACGGCGTGCTCGACGGCGAGCTCGCGCGCGCGGACGTCGTCGTGGTCGGTCCGGGCCTCGACACCCCCGAGGGCACCCTCGCGCTGCTGCGCGCGGTCGTGGCCGGGACGGCCGGCGACGTGCCGCTCGTGCTCGACGCGTTCGCGCTCGGGGTGCTGCGCGAGGCGGACGACCTGCGGGACGCGGTCCGCGGCCGGGCCGTCCTGACGCCGAACGGCACCGAGGTCGGCTACCTGCTGGGCGACGAGGACGGGCCGGACGAGGACGCCGGGGACGACGCGGCCGCGCGCGCGGCCGACCGGTACGGCGTCGTCGTGGCGAGCGCCGGCCGGGTGGCCGCGCCCGACGGCCGCCGCTGGGAGTCGTCCACGGGCTACTCGGGCCTCGGCACGTCGGGCAGCGGCGACGTGCTGGCGGGCGCGGTCGGCGGCCTGCTCGCGCGCGGTGCCGACGCGGCGCAGGCGGCGTGCTTCGGCGTCGAGGCGCACGGCACGGCGGGCGACCGGCTCGCCGCGCGCGTGGGCCCGCTCGGCTACCTGGCGCGCGAGCTGCTCGACGAGCTGCCGCGCGTGCTGGTCGAGCTCCGCGTCCGCTGACGGGCGGGCCGCCGACCGCAGCCCGGACCTGAGCACGGACCGCACCCCGGACCGCACGGCGCATCCCCGCCCGGATGGCGCAGACTGGTGACGTGGACACCCCTCGCATGAACGTCGAGTCCTTCAACCTGGACCACCGGACCGTCGCCGCGCCGTACATCCGCCTCGCGGACCTCAAGGAGCTGCCGCACGGCGACGTGATCAGCAAGTTCGACGTGCGCTTCGCGCAGCCGAACCACGGGTACCTCGAGATGCCGGCCGTGCACTCCCTCGAGCACCTGTTCGCCGAGCACTCGCGGAACCACAGCGACCGCGTCCTCGACTTCTCCCCCATGGGCTGCCAGACGGGCTTCTACCTCATGCTCGAGGGCCGGTGGGAGCAGGCGGAGGTCGAGGAGCTCGTCGCCGCGACGCTCGAGGACGTCCTCGGCGCCTCCGAGGTGCCGGCCGCCAACGAGGTGCAGTGCGGGTGGGGCGCCAACCACACGCTGGAGGGCGCGCAGGACGTCGCCCGGGCGTTCCTCGCGGAGCGGGCCGGCTGGGCGCAGGTCACCGCGTGAGCGTCGACGCCGTCGTCGTCACGGCGATGGGCGTCGAGGCGTCGCCGTTCCTCGAGCGCGCGACGTCCGTGGGCGACGAGACCGAGGTCGCGGGCGCCCGCCGGCGCCTGCTCCACGTCGGCGACGCCCGGGTGCTGCTCGTCACGTGCGGCATCGGCCTGGTCAACTCCGCGACGGCCGCCGCCCTCGCGCTCGCCGAGCACACGCCGCGGGTCGTCGTGAGCGCCGGGTCCGCCGGCGGCATGGGCCTCGAGGTGCGCGTGGGGGACGTCGTCGTCGGCGCGTCGACGACCTACGGCGCCGCGGACGCGCGCGTCTTCGGCTACGCGCTGGGCCAGGTGCCCGGCATGCCCGTGCGCTACGACGCCGACCCGGCGCTGCTCGCCGCCGTCGCGGACGTGGACCCGGGCGACCTCACGGTCCGCACGGGCACGATCCTGTCGAGCGACGTCTTCGTGGACGCCGCGCGCGTCGAGCCGCTGCGCGCGGCGTTCCCCGACGCCCTCGCGTGCGACATGGAGACGACGGCGCTCGCGCACGCCGCGCACCTGCTCGACGTGCCGTTCCTGTCGGTCCGCGGCATCTCGGACCTGTGCGGCCCGGTCGCGGGCGTCGACTTCGACGCGCACGTCGACGACGCCGCGGAGCGCTCCGCGGCGGTGGTCCTCGGCCTGCTGGACCGGGTGCTCGCGCCCGTGCGCTGAGCGCCCGCACGACCGCCGTCGGGGTGGTGGCGCGACTCCGTGCCACCACCCCGATGAGTTCGGCGCGCGCGACCGGTCGGCAGGGTGGGCGACGGCGCCGGGCGATGCGGTACGACCACGCGTCCGGTCACCGACGCGGAATCACCTCGACCCCGGCGGGGTTGTCGCCAGAGACTTTCGTCCTACCCCCGACGACGTGGCCGCCGCCCGGCGGCTCCCGCGCGCCCGCGCACCGCAGGACCCTCGAACGACAGGTGGACCCGTGACCGACCAGCACCTCGACGCCTCGACCGCCACGGTCGACGACCGCCCGGCGACGCCGGCACCGGCTCCCGCCGGTCCGGTCGGCGCCGCCGACGCGGCCGCCCCGGCGACCATGTCCGCGCGCGACCGCCTCGCGGTCGTGCTGCTCCTCGTCTCGACCTTCGTCGTCATCCTCAACGAGACGATCATGGGCGTCGCGCTGCCCCGCCTGCGCGACGACCTGGGCGTCACCGCCTCCGCCGCGCAGTGGCTGACCACCGGCTTCCTGCTCACGATGGCCGTGGTCATCCCGATCACCGGGTTCCTGCTGCAGCGGCTGACCACGCGGCAGGCGTACCTCGGCGCGATGGGCGCGTTCTCGCTCGGCACGCTGATCTGCGCCGTCGCCCCCGGGTTCGAGCTGCTGCTCGCCGGCCGCGTCGTGCAGGCGCTCGGCACCGCGGTCATGCTGCCGCTGCTCATGACGACCGTCATGAACGTGACGCCGCCCGAGGGCCGCGGCCGCACGATGGGCAACATCTCGGTCGTCATCTCGGTCGCGCCGGCGATCGGCCCGACCGTGTCCGGCCTCATCCTCTCCGTGCTGAGCTGGCGGTGGATGTTCGGGCTCGTGCTGCCGATCGCCGTGGTCGCGCTCGTGCTCGGCGCCGTGCGGCTGCCGAACGTGACCGAGCCGCGGTGGGCACGCGTCGACGTGGTGTCCGTCGTGCTGTCCGCGATCGGCTTCGGCGGCCTGGTGTTCGGGCTGTCGCACATCGGCGAGGCCGCGGCGAGCGGCGGCGTGGACGCGACGACCGTCGGCGCGATCGTCGTCGGCCTCGCCGGGCTCGGCGTGTTCGTCGCGCGCCAGCTGCGCCTGCAGCGCCGCGACGACGCGCTGCTCGACCTGCGCACGTTCCGCAACCGCACGTTCGCGGTCGGCGTCGCCCTGATGGCCGTGATGATGATGTCGCTGTTCGGCTCGATCATCATGCTGCCCATCTACGCGCAGGACGTGCTCGGCCTCGACACGCTGCGCACGGGGCTCCTCCTGCTGCCCGGCGGCCTGCTCATGGGGCTGCTCGCGCCGTTCGTCGGCCGGGCGTACGACCGCGTCGGGCCCCGTCCGCTGCTCGTCCCCGGCGCCGTGCTGGTGTCCGTCGCGGTGTGGGCGATGGCGCTGCTGCTGCGCGAGGGCGGGTCGCCGTGGGTCGTCGTCGCCGCGCACCTGACGCTGTCCGCGGGCCTCGCCCTGACCTTCACGCCGCTGTTCACCTCGGCGCTCGGGTCGGTCCCGCAGGCGCTGTACTCGCACGGCAGCGCGGTCATCGGCACGGTGCAGCAGGTGGCCGGCGCGGCCGGCACGGCCGTGTTCGTCACGGTGCTCACCGCCGTCTCGACGGGCCTGGCCGCCGACGGGTCGACCGCCGTGACCGCCACCGCCGGTGGCGTGCGCGGGGCGTTCCTGCTCGGTGCGGTCCTGTCGCTGCCCGCGATCGCGGCCGCGCTGCTCGTGCGGCCCGCACCCGAGGGTGCCGGGCGGCCCGTGGGGCACTGAGCGCTCAGACCCCGCGGTCCCGCGGCCCGTCGACGTCCGCGTCGGCGGGCCGCTCCGCGTCCGGCACCGTGGCGGGCTCCGTGACACGGTCCGCGACGGGCCCTGCCGGCGGGGTCGGTGCCGCCGCGGCCGCCTCGACGACCTCCACGGCGGTCGCCACCATCCCGCTGCCCGCGACGTCGCCGGCTCCCGGCACGCCGTGCGCCGCCCGGACGGCGTCGACGGCGGCGGCGCTGGCCGGCACCCCGCGACGCTCGCGCCACGCCGCGGCCAGCCGCCCGACGCCGTCGAGCACGGCCGCGTGCACGCGCGCGTCGCCGAGGGCGCGGAAGTGCCCGTCGACGGGCACGCGCACGTTCACCGCGCCGGGCAGCTCGCTGCCGCCCGGCACGTGCGGGTCGAACCGTGCGAACACCGACCAGATGCGGCCGTTCGCGGCGACCTGCCGGGCGAGGGCGAGGACGTGCGGGTCCTGCGGCGACAGCGCCCGCACCGCCCGCACGGGGAACCAGCGCGCGTACACCGACCCCGAGAACGGCGTGTTCACGGCGACCATGCCGGCCACCCGGTCCCCGACGCCGGGCGTCCCGAGCACGAGCTTGCCGATGAGCCCGCCCTTGGAGTGGGCGACGAGGACGACCTCGTCGAGGTCGAGCTCGGTGAGGCGGTCCACGACCCGCTGCGCGGACTCCTCGAGCGTGCGGCCGTTGTACCCGAGCGCCGGGACGGCGTGCACGGGGTGCCCCTCGTCGTGCAGGTACCGCACGACCCCGTCCATGACGGGCCAGGTCTCGTAGATGCCGGGCAGCAGCAGCACGGGCGTGCGCGTGCCGGTCGCCAGGTCGTCCGCGGGCGGCTGCCGCACCGTGGCCGCCACCTGCGCGGCGGCGATCCACGCGTAGTCCCGTCCCCACGCGACGGCCTGCTGCACCCGCCGGCGCCAGCCGACGCGCACGCCGGCCTCCTGCTCCTGCGGCGGCACGTCGGCCCCCACCGCGGTGCGGGGCGCCCCGTCCGTGCGCCGCAGCTCGTCCTGCGCGACCGGGTCCTGCACGGGCACCTCCCCCGCGCCCGGGCGGGCGCTCCTCACCGATCCTGGTGCGCCCGGACCAGGGCGGCCACCTCAGCGGCGTGGTCCGCGAACACGGCGTGCGCCGCCCCGGCGACCTCGGCCCACCGGCCGTCGGGCGCCGCCGCCGCGACCTGCCGCACCCACTCCCGGGGTGCGATCGCGTCGTGCTCGCCGCGCACGACCAGCACCGGGACCGGGACCTGCGCGATCCGCTCCTCGGTGCGGTACGCGATCATGCTGGGCAGCACCTTGGCGTACCAGTAGGGGCCGGACAGCACGTAGTCGAGGGCGATGGTGTGGCGGGTGCGCCGCGACTCGTGCACCGACGTCCGCGCCAGCCGCAGGCCCTGCCGCACGACGGACCGCGCCGACGGGTCGGTCGTCGGCCCGACGAGGACGACGTGCCCGGCCAGCTCGGGCGACTTCGCCGCCAGCTCGGTCACCACCTGCGCGCCCATCGAGTGCCCGACGACGGTGGGCCGCACCAGGCCGACGTGGCGCAGCCACGCCGCGACGACGGACGCGAAGTCCTCCACGTCGAGGCGTCGGTCGGGGTGCGGCACGTCGCCGAACCCCGGCAGGTCGATCATGTGCACGACGCCGCGCTGCCCGAGCGCGGCGGCGAGCGGGCCGAAGTACCGCGAGCTGACGCCGATGCCGTGCACGAGCACGACGTCACGGCGCTCCGCCGGCGGCACGCGGTCCATGCCGTCCTGCCAGGTCGTCCACGTGCGCACCGGCGCGCCCTGCAGGCGCAGGCGGTCGATGCGGATGTTGAGGCCGCTCGGCAGCGGGATCACAGCGCCTCCACCACCCGGTCCGCGAGCGGGTCGGGCGTGCCGAACCGGTGCGCGGTCACGCTGACGGCCTGCTCCCGCACGAACGGCAGCAGCTCGACGAGCCCGGACGACGTGACCGGGCCGCCGTGCACGGTGAGGTCGGCCCGCCCCTCGGCGGCGTGCGCGGCCGCGGCGGCGTCCCCGCCCACCAGCCGGACGCGCCCGGCCGGCACGTGCGGCAGGTCGCCCATCCACGCCGCGTCGTCCTGCACGTGCACGTCGAACCCTGCGGCGGTGACCGCCGCGGTGAGCGCGTCGGGCAGCGGCGTCGGGACGCTCACCTCCCCGGTCGCGCCGGCGGTGAGGCCCGCGGTCAGCACCCGCAGCAGGTCGGCGACGGGCGCGCCCTCGGCGAGGCGCACGTGCACGGGCACCGGCAGGTGCCGCAGCACGTCGCGCTCGGGCTCGAGCGCGCTGACGTCGGTCGGCACGCCCAGGTCGGTGGCCCACACGTGGGCGGCGGCCGCCGCGGCGCCGCGCACCGCGCGCAGGTCCGGCGCGGGC
>NZ_JBHUZW010000142.1:0-9772 GCF_042667215.1 Cellulomonas sp. NPDC057328
CTCCGGGACGGGCGCCCGCGGCGTCCCGGGCGCCGGCCGGTACGCTGGCGCCCTCGCCTCCTTAGCTCAGCTGGCCAGAGCAGCTGTCTTGTAAACAGCAGGTCGTCGGTTCGAATCCGACAGGGGGCTCCACCGCAGCGTCGCCCCGCACCTCGACGAGGAGGCCGGCATGACGGTCCCGTCCGCACCCGGCACCGGCGTCGACGCCGGTGCCCAGGAGGAGCCGACGGTCGTCCCGACGGCCGTGGGCGACCTCCGCGCCGTCGTCCGCACGCCCGCCGGTGCACCCGGGCCGCTGCCGGGCGTCGTCCTCGTCGACGGCTCCGGCGACGGCGACGTGGACGGGTGGGGCGGCTGGCCGACGTGGGTCGGCGACGCCGGCGCGGTCGTGCTGCGGCACGACAAGCCGGGCTGCGGCGGGTCGCCCGGCCGCTGGACCGACCAGACGCTCGAGGACCGCGCGCACGAGTCGCTGGCCGCGCTGCGGGTGCTCCGGGCCCACGCGGGCACGGCAGGCCGGCCGGTCGGCCTGTACGGCGTCAGCCAGGGCGCGTGGGTGGCGATGCTCGCGGCGGCGGCCGCTCCGGACGAGGTGGGCTTCGTCGTGTGCCACTCAGGGCCGGGCACGACGCCGGCGCAGCAGGAGCGGTACCGCGTCGCGACGGCGCTGCGGGCCGCCGGGCACGACGCCGCCACGGTCGCCGACGGCCTGGCGTGGCTCGACCGGCGCACGGCGCTGCTCCTCGACGGCGTGCCCGTCGAGGAGGTCCGGGCGGAGCAGGCACGCCACGCCGACGCGCCGTGGGCGGGGCCGGTGCTCGACGGGTACGACGACCCGGCGGTGCTCGGCTTCGTCGCGCGGGTCCTCGACGTCGACCCCGCCGACGTGCTGCCGCGCCTGCGGTGCCCGGTCCTCGTCCTGCTCGGCGGCGCGGACCCGGTCGTGCCCGTGCCGGAGAGCGTCCGGGTGTTCGCCGAGCACCTGACGCCGGACCCGCGCCACGGCCTCGCGGTGCTCCCCGGCGCCGACCACGGGCTGTTCGTCTCCCGCCCGGCCCCCGGCGTCCCGCGGCGCGACCAGCTCGCGCCCGCCTACCTGCCGACCCTCACCGCGTTCCTCGCCGACCGGCGCGCCGGCTGACGGGCGCCGGCGGCGCGCACGCCGCGCGGCGGCGAGACTGGCGTCGATGAGCCACGTCCCGCGCCCCGCCGCTCGCGCCGGGTTCCTGTCCCGGCCGGTGCTGCTCGGCGTCTACCTGCCCGCGCTGGTGTACGAGCTCGGCATGGGCGCGGTCGTGCCCGTGGTGGCCGTGCGGTCCGTCGAGCTCGGCGCCGACCTCGCGACCGCCGGCGTCCTCGCGGCGCTGCTGGGCGTGGGGCAGCTGCTCGCCGACGTCCCGGCGGGCGCGCTCGCGAGCCGCGTGGGGGACCGCAACGCGATGCTGCTGGCGTCGGCCGTCGCGGTCGTCGCGTTCACCGGCTGCGCGCTCGCCGACCGGGTCGCGCTGCTCGCGGTCGGGGCGCTGTGCGTGGGCGCGACGAACGCGGTGTTCATGCTCGCGCGGCAGGCGTACGTCACCGGGATCACCCCCGTGGTGCACCGGGCCCGCGCGCTCTCGACGCTCGGCGGCGTCGGGCGCATCGGCGTGTTCCTCGGCCCGTTCCTCGGCGCCGCGCTCATCCACGTCACCGCGACGCCCGCCGCGTTCTGGCTCGCCGTCGGCACGACGCTCCTCGCCGTCGCCGTGCTCCTCGCCGTCCCCGACGTCGCCGGCCCGCACACGCGCCCCGCCGTGCGCGCGTCCGTGCTGCAGGTGGTGCGCGACCACCGGCACGTGCTGCTGACGCTCGGGTCCGCGGTGCTGCTGGTCGGCGTCGTGCGCGGCGCCCGGCAGTCCGTCGTGCCGCTGTGGGGCGAGCACCTCGGCCTCGCGCCCGCGACGACGAGCGTCGTCTACGGCGTCGCCGGCGCGCTCGACGTGCTGCTGTTCTACCCCGCCGGGCGGGTCATGGACCGGCGCGGCCGGCTCGCCGTCGCGGTGCCGTCGATGCTCGTCATGGCGCTCGCGATGCTGCTGCTGCCCACGACGTCCACGGTGGCCGGGCTCGCGGCGGTCGCGGTGGTGCTCGGCGCCGGCAACGGCATCAGCTCGGGGCTGCTCATGACCCTCGGGTCGGACGTCGCGCCGCCCGACCGCCGCTCCGCGTTCCTCGGGGCGTGGCGGCTGCTGCAGGACTCCGGCAACGCCGCCGGGCCGCTCGTGGTCTCGGCGGGCGCGGCGCTGGGCAGCGTCGGCGCCGGCGTCCTCGCCACCGGCGGTGTCGCGCTCGCGGCCGCCGGCGCGCTCGCGCGGACGGTGCCGCGGTGGTCGGTGCACGCGTCGCGCCGCACCCGCGTCGCGGCCGGCCTGCACCCCGACGGTCGGCCCGTGACCGCGGACGACCCGCTCTGACGCCGCGCCCCCTGACGCCGCGCCCGCGTCAGAGCGCCGGGCCCGTCTCCTCCAGCAGGCGCAGGGCCGCGCTGACCCGCGGGTTGCGCGCCGGGTCCGCGTCGATGCCGAGCGTGCCGTAGACGGCGTACACGTGGTTCTGCACCGACTTCTCGGTGATGCCGAGACGCTCCGCGATGCCCGCGTTCGACAGCCCCTGCGCGAGCAGCCGCAGCACCTCGAACTGCCGCTGCGTCAGCTGCGCGACGGCCGAGCCGTGCCGCGGCGTCATCCGCTCGAGCAGCGCCGGGTCCAGCACCGTGCGCCCGGCGGCCGCGGCCCGCACCGCGTCCAGCAGCGTCGCCTCGTCCGTCATGCTCGTCTTCGACAGGTAGCCCCAGCCGTGCGCGACGTCCCGCGGCAGGTCCAGCAGCAGGTCCATCGCGTCGTGCGCGGACAGCAGCAGCACCCCGAGGCCGGGCTGCGCGCGGCGCAGCTGCACGCCCAGCGCGATCCCGTTCCCGTCCGGCAGGTCGATGTCGAGGACGACGACGTCGGCGACGCGGGGGCGCAGGGCCTGCCGCGCCTCGGACACGGAGGCGCACGTGGCGACGACGAGGAGAGCCGGGTCCTCCGCGACCGTGCGCTGCAGCATCGAGCGGAAGAGCGGCTGGTCCTCGACGATCGCGACCCGCAGCGGGCCGTCGGCAGGGATGCTCATCACGGGCAAGTATCGTCGCCCGGGACGTCGGGCGCGCGGGACGCACGCGTCGACGCGGCGGCAGTGGGGACGGGCATGGCGGGCACGGACGGGACGACGCCCCTCTCGACGCGCCGTGCCGACGACGCCGCCGACCGCCGCGTGCTGGTGCGGGCGTCCGGGCTGGTGGCGCTCGGCTACGGCGTCGGCGCGTCGTTCCAGACGACGTACATCTACTCCAGCCTGGTGCCGGGCTGGACCGACGTCGCGCTGTGGCAGCGGCTGCTGGCCAACGCGCTGGCGGTCGCCGTGCTCGTCGTCGCGCTCGCCGCGCTGCGCGTGCACCGGGCGCCCACGGGGTGGGGCGTCGCGCTGCGCACGCTCGCCGCAGCGGTCGTCATGGCGGTCGCGCGGGCGACCGCGCAGGTGGCCGTCGGGGTGTACCGGCCGGACGAGGCCGCGTCGCTGCGCGCCGAGCTCGCGGCCGCCGCCGTCACGGGCGCCGTGTCCGCGGGCATCGGCGTGTGGGTCATGCTCGACCGGCGGTCCGCCCGCCGCCGGGCACGGGCCGCCGAGCGCGCCGCCGTCGGCGTCGAGCTGGCCGTGCGCGCGCTCGAGGCCGAGGAGATCCGGGTGCGCCGGCAGGTCGCCGAGGGCCTGCACGGCACGCTCCAGCAGCGCCTCGTGCTGGTCGACGCGCGCCTCGCCGACGTCGAGGGCCGGTGGCGCGGCAGCGACCCGTGCCTCGTCGACGAGCTGGTCTGGGTGCGCGGCCAGCTCGCCGAGATCCGCGACGACGACGTCCGCCAGATGAGCCGCCTGCTCTACCCCGACCGCCTCGAGCTCGGCCTCGTGCCCGCCGTCCGGGCCCTGCTCGGCCGGCTGCCCGCGACGATCGCGACGAGCCTGCGCGCGAGCGACGCCGTCCGCACGCTCGACGACCCCACCCGCAGCGACGTCACCGTCGCCGAGCGGCTCCTCGCGCTGCGCGTCGTCGAGGAGGCCGTCACCAACGCGCTGAAGAACGGTCCCGCCTCCCGCGTGGACGTGCGCCTCGACCTCGACGGGGGAGTCCTCGTCATCGTCGTCTCCAACGACGGCGCGCCCTACGCGCCGCGGGCCGTGGACCCCGCGTCGGGGACGTCCCGGCTCGCCGAGCGGCTCGCGATCGTCGGCGGGCGGCTGCGCGTCGGGCCCGGTCCCGAGGTGGGCGCGCGGGTCGAGGCGCGGCTGCCGCTGCAGGCCGCGGGTGCGGTGCCGGGTCCGGGTCCGGGTCCGGGTCCGGGTGCCGGTACGGGCGCGGACGTCGCGGTGCACGGCGGTGCGCGGGACCCGGGCTGAGCCGGCCGCGCGGCTGCGCGCTCGGTGCGGGCCCGGAGGGCCGCGGGCCGACCGCGCTCAGTCGAGCGGCGCGGGCACCGGGCGCTTGGGCATGCGCGTGTCGCCCGACGAGCGGCCGCGCAGCCGGCGCGTCGCCCAGGGGTACGCGTGCTCCCGGAACCAGCGGGCGTCCGCGCGGGCCTTCTCGAGGCGCGGCACGGGCGGCAGCGGCGCGAGCGGGTCGTCCCAGTCCGCACGCTCCGGCGCCAGCCCCAGCGCGACCAGCGCCGCCTGCGCCACGCGCGTGTGCCCCTCGGTCGTCATGTGGATGCGGTCCGCGGCCCACATGCGCCAGTCGAGGAGGCTGCGCATGCCCCACGTGTCGAGCACGTACGCGCCCTGCCGGCGCGCGATCGACCACACGTGCGCGTTGTAGACGCCCACGCGCGCCCGGGTGGCCTTCACCAGCGGGCTCTCCCGCGAGTCGAACCCCGTGCCGAGCAGCACGTCGGCACCCGTGGCACGCACCCGGGCGACGGCCTCCTCGAGGTCGGCGGCGAGCCGGTCGACGTCCACGGACGGGCGCAGGATGTCGTTGCCGCCGCCGATGACGCTGACGAGGTCGGGCCGCAGCTCGAGGGCCGCCGGGACCTGGTCGTGCAGGATCGGCCGCATGAGCCGGCCGCGGACGGCGAGGTTGGCGTACTCGAGCGGCGGCAGACCGGCGGCGGTGCGGCGGCCCGACAGGTGCGACGCCAGCTGGTCGGCCCAGCCGCGCTGCGGGGCGTCCTGGCCGTCGGGCGCGTCCCACAGGCCCTCGGTGAACGAGTCCCCGACGGCGACGTACCGTCCCCACCGCGGCGGTGCGGCGTCGGTCGCGCCGGGGGTGCCGGCGGCGGGGGTGTCGGTGCCACGGGTGTCGGGCGGCGGGGTGGGCTCGGGGCGGTCGTCGGCACGCACGTGCCCACTATGCCCCGTCCGGGGGACACGGCCGCCACGGACGGCCCAGGACGCCCGCCCTCGGGCGGGGCCCGCGCCACACCGGGCCCCGCGCCGTGCCCTCGGTCGGGTGCCGCGCCTCGGTCAGGGGAGCGACCAGTCGACCGGCGGGGCGCCCTGCTCGGCGAGCAGCGCGTTCACGCGGGAGAACGGGCGCGAGCCGAAGAAGCCGCGGCTCGCGGACAGCGGGCTCGGGTGCGGGCTCGCGACGACCGGGACGTCGCCGAGCGCGGGGTGCAGCTGCTGCGCGTCGCGCCCCCACAGCACCGCGACGAGCGGACCGCCGCGCTCGACCAGCGCCGCGATCGCGCGGTCGGTGAGCTGCTCCCAGCCCTTGCCGCGGTGCGACGCCGGCGCGCCCGGACGCACCGTGAGCACCCTGTTGAGCAGCATCACGCCCTGGTCGGCCCACGGCGTGAGGTCCCCGGACGACGGCGTCGGGACGCCCACGTCGGCGGCGAGCTCGGTGAAGATGTTGGCGAGCGAGCGCGGGACCGGGCGCACGTCGGGCTGCACCGAGAAGGACAGTCCCATCGGGTGCCCGGGCGTCGGGTACGGGTCCTGGCCGACGACGAGGACGCGCACGTCCGCGAGCGGACGCCGGAACGCGTGCAGGACGGCGTCGGCGGCGGGCAGGTACTCGCGGCCGGCGGCGACCTCCGCGCGCAGGAAGTCGCCCGCGGCGCGCAGCGCGGGCTCCGCCGGGGCGAGGGCGCGCGCCCAGTCCGGCGCGACGAGCTGGTCCAGGGGTGCGGGCGTCACGGCGCCGCACGCTACCGTCCGCGTGCGGTTGGTCCGGGGGCCCCGGCACGGGGAATGACACCCGTGTTGTTCGCACGTAGCATGGCAGCGCCGTCCGCGAGGGCGGCGCACGACGTCCGGGCCCGTCCCGGCGCGTGCGGAGGACCGACGGACCGGAGGCACCATGGACGCCACGGCGAGCAGCGCGACCGCCACGCTCGAGGAGCCCCGCCCCGCCGACGCCGCGTCGTCGCTGTCGGAGCGGGACCAGGCGGTCCTCGCGTTCGAGCGGCAGTGGTGGAAGTACGCGGGCGCCAAGGAGCAGGCGATCCGTGAGCTGTTCGACATGTCGGCGACGCGGTACTACCAGGTGCTGAACGCGCTCATCGACGACCCGGCGGCCCTCGCGCACGACCCCATGCTGGTCAAGCGCCTGCGCCGCATGCGCTCCTCGCGCCAGCGGGCCCGCACGGCCCGCCGCCTCGGCACCGACGCCTGAGCCCGCGCGCGCCGACGCCCGCTACGTCCCGTACCGCCGGGTGCGCCGGGCAGCACGGCGCACGGACGGGTGCCGGCGTCCCCGACGCGCCGGGGTGCACCCGTTAGCCTTTCCGCCGTGAGCAAGGCCGACTACCCCTACCCGGACGACGAGTTCGACGCCGTCACGCCCGACGGGCCCCGCGGCGTGCACCGCGCGCCCCGCTCCGCCTGGAGCCGGTGGTGGCCGTTCCTCGTCGTGCTGCTGGTGGTGCCGGTGCTCGCGTACGGCGCCGTGGCGTACCTGTCCCGCACGGGCGACCTGCCGGTCGTCGGCGGCGGCGCCAACCCGCCCGCCGCGGAGGAGACGCCCGCGCCCGAGGACCCCGCCGGCGAGGAGCCCGCGACCGAGGGCGAGGCCCCCGCGGCGGAGACCACCCCGCCGCCCGAGGTGCCGCCCGCCGCGCCCGTGCTCACCACGCCGGTCGAGGTGCTCAACGGCGCCCGGGTGTCCGGCCTCGCCGGCCGCGTCGCCGACGACCTGCGCGCCGCGGGCTTCACCGACGTCACGCCCGACAACGCGACCGAGGACCTGCCGGACGTCTCGACCGTCTTCGTCGCGTCCGAGGACCTGCGCGTGACCGCCGACCTCGTCGGGACGACGACCGGCGTCACGACGGTCGAGGTCGACCCGGACCGTGCGCCCACGGGCATCGTCGTCCTGCTCGTCACCGACCCGGAGGCCTGACGCCGGTCCGCCCCTCCGGCGGTCCGCGGCGCCGTCCCGGACGCCCGTCCCGACGCCCCCGCGCACCACGCGTACGGACGGACGAACCCCCTGGTCACCGCTGTTCGGCCGCCACTAGGCTCCACGCACCGGGGCGACGGCGGAGCGTCCCGGACCCCGGACGGCGAGGAGCAGGGCATGGCGCAGGGCACGGTCAAGTGGTTCAACGCGGAGAAGGGGTACGGGTTCATCACGCCCGACGGCGGCGGTCAGGACCTCTTCGTCCACTACAGCGCGATCCAGAGCTCGGGCTACCGCTCCCTCGAGGAGGGCCAGGCGGTGGACTTCGAGGTCGGCCAGGGCAGCAAGGGCCCGCAGGCCGAGCAGGTGCGCCCGCTCTGACGCAGCCGCGGGTCGTGCGCCCGCACCCGAGCACCGCGGGCGTCGCCCGCTCCGACCGGCCCGGTCGCGGAGGTCCGCGACCGGGCCGTCGTCGTCCACGGACGGGGCTGCGCTGCTTGCACTCGCAGGGGTCGAGTGCTAACCATTGACTTAGCACTCTCCGGTGGGGAGTGACAGCAGCACCGGCCTAGGTGAGGGTCGTCGCGACGCGGGACGTGACCGCGCGCGCGGCCCGTCCGTCGCGGGCACCGACCGGCCGACCCACGAACCGGAAGAAGGATCACAGCCCCATGGCCAAGATCATCGCCTTCAACGAGGAGGCCCGGCGGAGCATGGAGCGCGGGCTCAACGTCCTCGCCGACACCGTCAAGGTCACCCTCGGCCCGAAGGGCCGCAACGTCGTGCTCGACAAGAAGTGGGGCGCGCCGACGATCACCAACGACGGCGTCTCCATCGCCAAGGAGATCGACCTCGAGGACCCGTACGAGCGCATCGGTGCGGAGCTCGTCAAGGAGGTCGCCAAGAAGACGGACGACGTCGCGGGTGACGGCACCACGACGGCGACCGTCCTGGCCCAGGCGCTGGTCCGCGAGGGCCTGCGCAACGTCGCCGCCGGCGCCAACCCGATCGCCCTGAAGAAGGGCATCGAGAAGGCGGTCGCCGCGGTCACGGAGCAGCTGCTCAACCAGGCCAAGGAGATCGAGACCAAGGAGGAGATCGCCGCCACGGCCGCCATCTCCGCCGCGGACACCCAGATCGGCGAGCTCATCGCCGAGGCCCTCGACAAGGTGGGCAAGGAGGGTGTCATCACCGTCGAGGAGTCGTCGGGTCTCGGCCTCGAGCTCGAGCTCACCGAGGGCATGCGCTTCGACAAGGGCTACCTGTCGGCGTACTTCGTGACGGACCCGGAGCGCCAGGAGGCGGTCCTCGAGGACGCCTACGTCCTGCTCGTCGAGTCGAAGATCTCGAACGTCAAGGACCTGCTGCCGCTGCTGGAGAAGGTCATCCAGGCCGGCAAGCCGCTGTTCGTCGTCTCCGAGGACGTCGAGGGCGAGGCCCTGGCCACGCTCGTCGTCAACAAGATCCGCGGCACGTTCAAGTCGGTCGCCGTCAAGGCCCCCGGCTTCGGCGACCGCCGCAAGGCGATGCTGCAGGACATGGCGGTCCTCACGGGCGGCCAGGTCGTCTCCGAGACCGTCGGCCTCAAGCTCGACACGGTGGGCCTCGAGGTCCTCGGCACGGCGCGGAAGATCGTCGTGACGAAGGACGAGACCACGATCGTCGAGGGTGGCGGCGACGCCGGCCAGATCCAGGGCCGCGTCAACCAGATCCGCGCCGAGATCGAGAACTCGGACTCGGACTACGACCGCGAGAAGCTCCAGGAGCGCCTCGCCAAGCTCGCCGGCGGCGTGGCCGTCATCAAGGCGGGTGCGGCGACCGAGGTCGAGCTCAAGGAGCGCAAGCACCGCATCGAGGACGCCGTGCGCAACGCGAAGGCGGCCGTCGAGGAGGGCATCGTCGCCGGTGGTGGCGTGGCGCTCATCCAGGCCGGCAAGCTCGCGTTCGAGAAGCTCGAGCTCGAGGGCGACGAGGCGACCGGTGCCCAGATCGTGAAGGTCGCGATCGAGGCCCCGCTCAAGCAGATCGCCGTGAACGCGGGCCTCGAGGGCGGCGTCGTGGCGGAGAAGGTCCGCAACCTCCCCTCCGGCCAGGGCCTCAACGCCGCGACCGGCGAGTACGAGGACCTGCTCGCCGCGGGCGTCAACGACCCGGTGAAGGTCACGCGCTCGGCGCTGCAGAACGCCGCGTCGATCGCCGGCCTGTTCCTCACCACCGAGGCCGTCGTGGCCGACAAGCCGGAGAAGGCCCCCGCGGCCCCGGCCGGTGGCGGCGAGGACTTCGGCGGCGGCTTCTGAGCCGGAGCCGGTCCAGCACCAGCTGAACGGACCGAGGGCCGGTCACCCCGTACGGGGT
>NZ_JBHUZW010000143.1:0-9768 GCF_042667215.1 Cellulomonas sp. NPDC057328
GGCACGGCCGCGGCGGCGGCCTCGACGGCGGGCCGGCGGGGGGCCGCGCCGTCGCGCGCGAACGGGTCCGCGGGCCACACCGCCGTCTCGGCGAGCGCGGCGCGCGGGTTCGTCTCGTCGGGGGCGGGCTCGTCCGCCCACGCCTGCACGGCGGCGAGGCCGGCGTCGACGAGGTCGGTGAGGAACGGCGAGACGCGACGGGGCGACTTCGCGTCGGCCCACCGCGCGGCCGTGAGCAGCAGGCGGTCGCGTGCCCGCGTCACGGCGACGTACGCCAGACGCCGCTCCTCCGCCACCTCGTGCTCGCCCGCGTCGTGGGTGAAACGGGTGAGGCGCTCGGCGAGCTCCTTGGCGTCGGCGGCCCCCGCGCACTCGAGCCGGGGCAGGTCGTCCGCGTCGCCGCGCAACGGGTAGGGCAGCACGCCCAGCCCGGTGAGCCAGCCGGAGTCCTTGGGCCCGTCCGGCCCGAGCATCGGCGTGGCCGGCAGCCCGCCGTCGACCATCCCGGCGACGGCGACGACGTCCCACTCGAGGCCCTTGGAGGCGTGCACGGTCATGAGCTGCACCGCGTCGGGGTCGGGCTCGGCGACGGGCAGCTCGAGCCCGTCCTCGCGCGCGTCGGCGGCCTCGAGCCACGCGAGCAGCGCGCCGAGGCTGGGCCGGTCGGCGCCGCGCGCGAAGTCCGCGACGACGTCGGCGAACGCGTCGAGGTTGGCGCGGGCGCGGCCGGGGTCCCCGTCGGGCCGGGCCTGCACCTCGATGTCGAGGCCGAGCAGCCGCTCGGCCTCGTTGACGAGCTCCGGCAGGGACAGGCCCTGGTGGGTGCGCACGGCACGCAGCACGCCGGCGAGCTCGCGCAGGCGGGCGCGGCCGACGGGGGTCAGCGCGCGGCCCGCGGGGCTGCGCCACCTCTCGGGCGGCAGGTCGTCGAGCGCGTCGACGAGGCTGCGCTCGTCGACCACGTCGGCCTCCACGCCACCAGCACGCGGGTCGCGGGCGCCGTGCGTGCGCGCGCCCTGCCGGGCCCAGTCGCCGAGGGCGTGCAGGTCCGCCGCGCCGAGCCGTGTGCGGGCGCCCGTGAGGAGCCGCACGAGCGCGTCCCCGCGCGTCGGGTCGTGCGCCGCCTGCAGGACGGCGACCAGGTCGACGACCTCGGGCGCGGCGAGCAGGCCGCCGAGGCCGACGACCTCGACCGGCAGCCCCTCGGCGCGCAGCGCACGGCGCAGCGGCTCGAACTGCGAGCGCTTGCGGCACAGCACGGCCGCGGTCCGGCGCCCGGCGGGGTGGCTGCCGGGACGCCACTGCTCGGCGACGAACGCCGCGACGGTCGCCGCCTCCTCCTCGACGGTGGTCGTGACGGCGGCGAGCACCGTGCCCTCGCCCGCGCCGGGGCGGGCGCGCAGCTCGGGCACGTCGACGCGCGCGCCGGCGTCCCGCAGCGGCGCGGCGACGTGGTTGGCCGCGGCGAGGACCGCGACGTCGTTGCGCCACGAGGTCGACAGCTGGACCACGTCGGCGGGACGGCGGTGCTCCCGGCCGGCCACGCGACCGCGCGCGTCGGGCTCGACCACCGGGAACATCTCCGGGAACCGCGCGAGGCCGGCGGGGCTGGCGCCCCGCCACCCGTAGATCGACTGGTGCGGGTCGCCGACCGCGGTCACCGGGTGGCCGCCGGAGAAGAGCGCGGAGAGCAGCACCAGCTGCGCGTACGAGGTGTCCTGGTACTCGTCGAGCAGCACGACGCGGTAGCGGGCGCGCTCGGCGGCGCCGACCTCGGGCGCGTCGCGGGCGATGCGGGCCGCGAGCGCGACCTGGTCGCCGAAGTCCAGCGCGTCGGCGGCACGCTTGCGGGCGCGGTAGTCGGCGACGAGGTCGAGCACGCGGGCGCGCTCGCCGAGCGACGCGACGAGGGCGCGGGCCTTGGCCTGCGGCGCCCGGCGGTCCTCGCCGACGGGGGTCGCCGCGAGGTCCGCCGCGAGGGCCTCGACGCGGGCGCGCGCCTCGGCGGGCTCGAGCAGGTGCTCGTCCAGGGCCCCGGCCAGGGACAGCACCGCGTCGACGACCGTCGACGTGGCGGCGGCGGTGTCGAGGTCCTCGGTCCACGACTCCACGACCTGCGCCGCGAGCTGCCACTGGGCCGCCTCGCCGAGCAGCCGGGCGCCGGGCTCGACGCCGAGACGCAGCGCGTGGTCGGAGACGAGGCTCGCGGCGTACGCGTGGTAGGTCGACACGTGGGGGCGCGCGAGCTCGTCCAGCACGTCCGCGCCGGTCGGCAGGGTGACGCCCTCGCGCGCGGCCGCGCGGGCCAGCGCGCGCAGCCGGAGCCGGACGCGCTCCGCGAGCTCGCCGGCGGCCTTGCGCGTGAACGTCAGGCCCAGGACCTGCTCCGGAGCGACGAGCCCGTTCGCGACGAGCCAGACCACGCGGCCGGCCATCGTCTCCGTCTTGCCCGAGCCGGCCCCGGCGACGACGAGCGACGGCCGCAGCGGCGCCTCGATGACGCGACGCTGCTCCTCCGTCGGCGGGTGCTGGCCGACGAGGACGGCGATCCGCTCGGCGGACAGCACGGGGGCGGTCGCCGGTCCGGTCGGCGACGGGCCGGGTGCCTGTGCGGCGGCGGCCCGTGCGGCGGCGGCTGCCTGCGCCGGGCTCACGCGACCACCTGGCCGCCCTCGCCGCGCAGCGGGCACGCCCGCCGCACCGGGCACCGGTCGCAGAGCTCGTTGGTGCGCGCCTCGAACGCCGACGCCGCCATGCGGTCGGCGACCTCGTCGACGAGCGCCCGCGCCCAGCTGGGCCCGTCGGTCTCCGGGCCGAGCGGGTCCTGCCGCCGCTCGGTCGGGCGCTGCGAGCCGCTCGACAGGTAGACCAGGCTCGCGCCGGTGCTCACGACACCCGCGGGCAGGCCCGGCACCGCGCCGGCGTCCACCGCGAGCTGGTACGCCCCGAGCTGCGCGTGCTCGGCGGCCTGCGTCGTCGTCGGCACGCGGGAGCCGGTCTTCAGGTCGACGACCCGCACGGTGGGACGGTCGGCGCCCGTCCCCCCCGCCGCGTCGTCCGTCCCGCCCTCCGGCGGGGCCACCAGCTCGACGCGGTCGACCGACCCGCGCACCACGGCCCGGTCCGTCTCGAGCGTGAAGGGAGCCTCCACGAGGAGCGGCTCCCCCGACGCCCGCAGGTAGGTCGCCAGCCGGTCGACCATCGCGTCCGCGCGGCGGCGTGCGGACACCGACGGCCAGCCCTCGCCGAGCCCGAGCTCGGGCCACCGGCGGTCCAGCTCCGCCGCGAGCGTCGCCCGGTCGGCCGTCGGGTGCTCCTGCGCGATGGCGTGCACGAGCGTGCCGAGCGACTGCAGCGCCGACGACGCCGGCGTGCCGCCCGCGGACTCCAGCGCCCAGCGCAGCGTGCACCGCTGCGCGGTCTCGAGCCGGGACGGCGACACGGGCACCCGCTCGTCGGCGGCCCACAGCGGTGCGGTGCTCGACGGCGCGGCGAGCCCGAACCACGCGTCGGGGTGGGCCCCGGCGACGCCGGCGCGGGCCAGCCGGGCGAGGGTCCGCGCGGCCGCGGGGTCGGGCGTGCCGGTCTCGCGCGCGGTGCGCTCGAGCGTCGCGCGCAGACGCGCCACGAGGCCGCGCAGGTCGAGCGGGACGGGCGCGGACGTGCGTCGCGGGTCCGGGCCGTCGCCCGGTGGCGGCTGCACGAGGTCGACGAACGGCGACGGGCTCGCGTCCTGGTCGTCCACGGCGGTGACGAGCAGGTGCGTCCGTGCGCGGGACACCGCGACGGTGAAGGAGCGCAGCTCGTCCGCGAGGACCGCGGCCCGCGCGGCACCGAGGTCGGCGCCCGGCGCGCCGCCGGGCGACGCGTCCGCGGTGCGGCCGGCGACCACGTCGACGAGCGCCTGCGCCCCCAGCAGGGAGTCGCGCAGGCGCAGGTCCGGCCACGCGCCGTCCTGCACGCCGACGACCGCCACCACGTCCCACGCCCGACCCGCCGCGCCGGCGGGGGTCAGCACGCTCACGCCCGCGGCCCGCGAGCTGGCGGCGAGCGAGTCCGCCGGCAGGTCCTGCGCGAGCACCCAGTCGACGAACGTCGACGGCGTCGCCTGCGGGTTGCGGTCGACGAACACCTCGGCGGCCTTGAACAGCGCGAGGACGGCGTCGAGGTCGCGGTCGGCCCGCTCGCCCGCGGCGCCGCCCGCGAGCGCGACACGGCGCCAGGGCTCCGCCAGCCCGGCGCGGTGCCAGACCGCCCAGAGGACGGCCTCGACGTCGGCGCCCGGCGCGGCGACGGCCTGCCGTCCCGCCTCGAGCACCGCGGCGAGCCGCTCGACGGGCCGCGCGACGTGCGGTGCGAGCGTCGCCGCCCGCCCCGGCGCCTCCAGCGCCTCGACGAGCAGGGCGTCGCTCGAGCGCCCGCCCCCGCCCGCGAGCTCCTCGGCGCGCAGCGCGCGGCGCACCCGGCGCAGGCCCACGCTGTCGAGCCCGCCGAGCGGCGAGCACGCGAGCCGCGCGGCCGTCTCGGCGTCCAGCGGCTCGCCCACGGCGACGCGCACGGCGTCGAGCAGCGGGCGCACGGCGGGCTCGTCGCGCAGCGGCACGTCGGAGCCGACGACGCGGACCGGCACGCCCGCCTGGGCGAGCGCCCGGCGCAGCACCGTCACGCGCGCGCCCGACCGCGCGACGACCGCCATCTCGTCCCACGGCACGCCGCGCCGCAGGTGCGCCGTGCGCAGCTCGTGGGCCACCCACGCCGCCTCCTGCGCACCGCTCGGGAGCACGGCGACGCGCGGCGCCGGCCCCTCCGGCACGTCGTCCGGCGTGCGCGCGCGCCGGTGCGCCGCCGTGCCGACGGCGCCGATGCGCTCGGTGAGGCGGGCGGTCACGGCCCGCAGCGCGGGCGTCTGCCGCCACACGGTCCGCAGGACCACGTGCTCCGCGCCGAGCTCGCCGGTGCCCGTCCCGTCGACCGTCGCACGCGCGACGAGCGCCGGGTCGGCACCGCGGAAGGTCTGCACCGCCACGTCGGGGTCGCCGAGCAGCAGCAGGCGCGCGCCGCCGTCGGCGAACGCGCGCAGCAGCCGGGCCGTCGCGGCCGTGCTCTCCTGGTGGTCGTCGACCACGACGAGCCGGCGGCGCGGGCAGGGCACGCCCGGCACCTCGTCGTCCCAGCCGCGCAGCGCCGCCACCGCCGCGTCGACCACGACGGCGGGGTCGAGTCGCTCGCCCGCGTCGGGGGTGCCCGCCGCGAGCGCCATCACGTCGAGGTACTCGGCGTACAGCGCCGCGGCCGCGACCCACGCCGGCCGGTGGTGCCGGCGGCCGAGCGCCGCGAGGTCGGACGGCGCGAGGCCCCGCTCGGCCGCGCGCATGAGCAGGTCCCGCAGCTCGTCGCGGAACGCCCGCGCGGTGCGCGCCTCCGCCGGGACGCCGGCGGGCCACACCGGACCCGGCACCTCGCCGGCGGCGTGGCCGGCGAGCAGCTCCGCCAGCGCGCGGTCCTGCTCGGGCCCGGAGACCAGCACGGGCGGCGGCTCGCCGAGCGCCCCGGCGCGCGCCCGCAGGACGGCGAACGCCACCGCCGCGGGCGTCTGCACCAGCGGCCGGCCCGACGTGCGCCCCAGCCGCACGGCCAGCCGGTCCCGCAGGTCGCCCGCGGCACGCCGCGACGCGGCGAGCACGAGCACGTCGTCCGGCGCGAGCCCCGCCTCGACGGCGGCCGCGGCGGCCTCCAGCGCGACCGTCGTCCGGCCCGTGCCCGGGGCTCCCGTGACGAGCAGGACCGGGTCCGTGCCGGCGGCGACCCGCGTGACGACGTCCCGCTGCTCGGGGTCGAGCACGGGCCCCGACGCCCCCGCGACGTGCGCGCGGACGGTCGGCGGCGGCACCAGGCGCGTGGTCGCTGCGGTCGTCACGGGCCCGATCCCACCACGGACCACCGACACCCCGGTCGCGGCCCGCCGCGGCGGGCGTGGACGCCGCGCGGTCCCGGACGTACGCCTCAGTACGATCGCGGCATGACCGAGCCCCCGGCACCGCCGGACGGCGCGGGGGCGGCCGCGGCCGCCCGCGGCGCCGCCGCTCCGCGCAGCGCGCGCGGCCCCCGGATGACGCGCGTCGAGCGCCGCGCGCAGCTGCTCGCCGTCGCGCGCGACCTGTTCGCCGGCGAGGGCTTCCACCACGTCTCGATGGACGACATCGCCGACCGCGCCGAGGTCAGCAAGCCGGTGCTGTACCGCCACTTCCCGTCCAAGCTCGACCTGTACCTCGCGGTCGTGGACGCGCAGGGCGCGGACCTGCTCGCCGCCGTCGAGCGCGCGGTCGCGCCCATCGAGGCCGGCCCGGTGGTGCGCGGGGCGGGCCGGGACGTCGTCGCCGCGATCGTGCAGGCGTACCTCGCGTTCGTCCGGGTCGCGGGCGAGTCGTCGACGCTGCTCTTCGAGTCCGACGTCACGCACGACGCGCAGGTCCGCGGCCGCGTCGACCACGCGAACGCCGAGGCCACGCGGCGGATCGCCGAGGTGCTGGTGCAGGTGACCGGGCGCAGCCCCGCGGACGGCGACGTGCTGGCGGCGGCGCTCGTCGCGACGGCGCAGGGCGCGGCGACGTTCTGGCTGCGGCACCGCGACGAGCAGGGCGCCGACCGCGTGGTCGACCTCGTCTCCGACCTGGCGTGGCGCGGGGTCGCCGGGCTCGTCCGGCCGGACTTCGCGTACGAGGACGCCTAGGATCGACCGCGACACCCCGCCGCCACCTGCGGCGGGACCCCGGCGTTCGGAGGAGTACCCGTGGAGATCACGATCGGCGTGCAGAACCTGCCGCGCGAGATCACGCTCGAGTCGGACAGGAGCGCGGACGAGATCGCGGCCCTCGTGAAGGACGCGCTCTCCGGCACGTCGTCGACGCTCGAGCTCACCGACACGCGCGGCCGGCGCATCATCGTGCCGGCGGCCTCGCTCGGCTTCGTGGACATCGGTGCGGAGACGAAGGGTCGCGTGGGCTTCGGCACCATCTGACGACCCGCGCGACGCCCCGGCGGCCCGGCCGCCGGGGCGTCGGTGCGTCCGGGGACGTGCGTCCGGGCACGGTCGGCGACGTCGCCCCTCAGGCGGTCACGCGGTGAGGTGCAGCCGCGACATCCGCCGCGTGTGCTGCGCCGTCAGCTCGTTGAACACGGTGGCCGGCGTCTCCTGCTCGGGCGCGGTGCCGACGTCCGCGCGGTCGAGCACGCGCGCCACCCCCGGGCGCTGCACGAGCCGCTGGACGACCCCCAGCGCCTCGCCCACGAGCCGGCGCCCCCACAGCGCGAGCCGCGCGGAGACGACGGCGTCCTGCGCGCACACCGCGTCGAGCTCGCGCACGGCGAGCTCGGCGTGCGACGCGTCCTCGAGGAGCTCGGCGACGAGCACGCGGGAGTCCGGGTCGAGCCCGCGCGCGACGAGCCGGCAGAAGTCGTCGGCGACGCCGTACCCGACGTAGGCCTTGAGCAGCCGCTCCGACCACGAGCTCGGCGTCGTGCGGGCGTCGAAGTCGTCGAGGACGTCCCCGAACCGGCCGAGCGCCGCCACGGGGTCCCCGCCGAGCTCCGCGACGCGCGCGAGGACGCGGTCGCGCCGCTCGGTGCAGCGCGCCGCGAACCGGCTCAGCGCGAGCGCCTGCTCCAGGTCGGGCGCCTGCGCGCTGTCGCCCGCCAGCCGCGTGAACGCCTGGTGCTCCAGCGCCGCGACCAGCCCGAGCACCTCGATCGCGTCCGCGGTGTCGGCGGCCGCGCCGGCCGCGCCGTCCACCGGCGTGCCGGTCCGGTCGGCGCCCTTGCCGGGTGCGCGGTTCGACGCGCGGTCGGCCGCCGGGACGTCGGACGGCTCGGGGGCGGCGTTGCCGGCGACGGAGGTCATCCGGGGATCCTAGCGCCGGGCGCGCAGGCCCACCGCGGCGGACGGACGCCCGTCGGATACAGTGGCGGGGTACAACCCGTACATCGGTTGCCCGGTCGTCCCTGTTACCCGGTCCTGACGGACCACCTCGCACGACGCGCCCGCAGCGGCACCCGCCGCGTCCGGCGCGCGCGAGGCGACTTCCGCGATCGGCTGCCGGCCAACCCGCGTGGCGCCGTTCCGCCCGCCGCCGGGCCGCCGTGGCACCCCCGCCCGGCCGGCCCCGCCCGGTGCGTGAGCCGCCCCGCCCGCCCAGTGAAGGCACCCGCGTGACCACCGACACCCCCGTGAACGACGACGCGGCCGAGCAGATCCCGGCCGCCACCACCGACCACGCCGTCGACGAGACCCTCGACGAGCACCGCACCGTCGCCGACGCCGTGCCGACGCCCGTCCCCACCGGCACCCGCCGCGCCTCGTCCGTGCAGGCCGTCGACGCCTCGTTCGCCGACTTCGACGTCCGGCCCGAGATCGTCGAGGCGCTCGCCGCCGCCGGCATCAGCCACCCGTTCCCCATCCAGGCGATGACCCTGCCGGTGGCGCTGTCGGGCCACGACATCATCGGCCAGGCCAAGACGGGCACCGGCAAGACGCTCGGCTTCGGCGTCCCGCTGCTGCACCGCGTGATCGCCCCGGACGAGGAGGGCTACGACCGCCTCACGGCGCCCGGCGACCCGCAGGCCCTCGTCGTCGTCCCCACCCGCGAGCTCGCCGTGCAGGTCGCGGGCGACCTCGCGATGGCGTCGAGCAAGCGCAAGGTCCGCATCGTGCAGGTGTACGGCGGCCGTGCGTACGAGCCGCAGATCGAGGCGCTGCAGCGCGGCGCCGACGTCGTCGTCGGCACCCCGGGGCGCATGATCGACCTGCTCAACCAGCGGCACCTGCGCCTCAAGCACGCCACCGAGGTGGTCCTCGACGAGGCCGACGAGATGCTCGACCTCGGCTTCCTGCCCGATGTCGAGAAGCTGCTCGCGGCGACGCCCGCCAACCGCCACACGATGCTGTTCTCGGCCACGATGCCGGGCGCCGTCGTCGCGATGGCGCGCCGCTACATGTCGCAGCCGACGCACATCCGGGCGCAGGACCCCGACGACGACGGCCGCCAGACGGTCAAGAACATCAAGCAGGTCGCCTACCGGGCGCACGCGCTCGACAAGGTCGAGCTGCTCGCGAAGATCCTCCAGTCCCGCGACCGCGGCCTGACGATCGTCTTCGCGCGCACCAAGCGGACCGCCGCGAAGGTGGCGGACGAGCTCGTCGAGCGCGGGTTCGCCGCCGGGGCGCTGCACGGCGACCTCGGCCAGGGCGCGCGCGAGCAGGCGCTGCGCGCGTTCCGCAACGGCAAGGTCGACGTGCTCGTCGCGACCGACGTCGCCGCGCGCGGCATCGACGTCGAGGACGTCACGCACGTCGTCAACTACCAGTGCCCCGAGGACGAGAAGACGTACCTGCACCGCACGGGCCGCACCGGCCGCGCGGGCAACACGGGCACGGCCGTCACGTTCGTCGACTGGGACGACCTGCCGCGCTGGGGGCTCATCGACAAGGCGCTCGGCCTCGGCATCCCCGACCCGGTCGAGACGTACTCGTCGTCCGACCACATCCACGCCGACCTCGACATCCCCGAGGGCGTGACCGGCCGCCTGCCGCGCGGCCAGCGCACGCGCGCGGGACTCGAGGCGGAGACCCTCGAGGACCTAGGCGAGACCGGGAAGCGCGGCGGCGGTGCGCGCCCGGCGCGCGGCGACCGGCCGGCCGGTCGCGACGGCGGCCGCGGGCGCGGTGGCGAGCGTCGCGAGGACGCGCCGGCCGAGGCGCGCGACGGCGAGGGC
>NZ_JBHUZW010000144.1:0-9337 GCF_042667215.1 Cellulomonas sp. NPDC057328
GCCCGCCACGAGGGCGGACCGGGCGTCGGGCGGCTGCGTCGTGGGACGTCAGGCCGAGAAGCGCGGGAAGGCGCTGCGACCGGCGTAGATGCCCGCGTCGTCCAGCTCCTCCTCGATGCGGAGCAGCTGGTTGTACTTGTTGATGCGCTCGCCGCGGGCGGGCGCACCGGTCTTGATCTGGCCGGCGTTCGTCGCGACCGACAGGTCGGCGATCGTCGTGTCCTCGGTCTCGCCGGAGCGGTGCGAGGTCATCGTCGTGAAGCCGCTGCGCTGCGCGAGCGTCACCGCGTCGAGCGTCTCGGTGAGCGTGCCGATCTGGTTCAGCTTCACGAGCAGCGAGTTCGCCGCCTTGAGCTGGATGCCCTTGGCGAGGCGCTCCGGGTTCGTGACGAACAGGTCGTCGCCGACGATCTGCACGCGGTCGCCGACCTTGCCGACGAGCTCGACCCACGAGTCCCACTCGTCCTCGGACAGCGGGTCCTCGACCGAGACCAGCGGGTAGTCCGCGACGAGCTGCTCGTAGAACGCGATCATCTCGGCGGGCGACTTGGCGGCACCCTCGAACTGGTACGCGCCGTCGCGGAAGAACTCCGTGGCGGCCACGTCGAGCGCGAGCGCGACGTCCTGGCCGGGCACGAAGCCGGCCTTCTCGATCGCGACGAGGATGAGGTCGAGCGCGGCGCGGTTGCTCTCGAGGTTCGGCGCGAAGCCGCCCTCGTCGCCGAGGCCCGTCGCCAGGCCCTTGCTCTTCAGCACGGACTTGAGCGAGTGGTACACCTCGGTGCCGGTGCGCAGCGCCTCGCGGAACGTCGTCGCGCCGATCGGGGCGACCATGAACTCCTGGATGTCGACGTTGGAGTCCGCGTGCGACCCGCCGTTGAGGATGTTCATCATCGGCACGGGCAGCACGTGCGCGTTCGGGCCGCCGACGTAGCGGAACAGCGGCAGGTCGGCCGAGTCGGCCGCGGCCTTCGCGACGGCGAGCGAGACGCCGAGGATCGCGTTGGCGCCGAGCTTGCCCTTGTTGGGCGTGCCGTCGAGCTCGATGAGCGCGGCGTCGACGAGACGCTGCTCGCTCGCCTCGAACCCGATGAGCTCCGGCGCGATGTCGTCGATCACCGCGTTGACGGCACCCTCGACGCCCTTGCCGCCGTAGCGGGGGTCGTCCGAGTCGCGGCGCTCGACGGCCTCGAACGCACCCGTGGACGCGCCCGAGGGGACGGCCGCGCGGGCGATCGTGCCGTCGTCGAGGGCGACCTCGACCTCGACAGTGGGGTTGCCGCGCGAGTCCAGGATCTCGCGGGCGCCGACGGCCTCGATGCTGGCCATGGTGCTCCTTCGACAGACGGATGGGTATGCGACGTCAGCCTAGTCGTGCGACGCGGCGGCACCCGGAGGACCTTCGGCTGGTGGACGCCCGGCCCCGCACGTGCGCGGCCGGCGGGGAGGCCGGTGCGAGGATCCCGGGGTGACCCGCTCCCCCGTGCCGCCGGACGCCGCGGACCGCGCGGACCCCGTGCCCGACGCGCTGGTCGCGCGGCTGCGGGCCGCGGGCTGCGTGTTCGCCGAGGAGGAGGCCGCGCTGCTGCGCGCCGCCGCGACCGGCGCGGCCGACCTCGAGGCGCTGGCCGACCGCCGCGTCACGGGCGAGCCGCTCGAGACCGTGCTCGGCTGGGTGGCGTTCGCCGGGCGGCGCGTCGCCGTCGGCCCGGGCGTGTTCGTGCCGCGCCGGCGCACCGAGCTGCTCGCACGGGCCGCCGTGGACCTCGCGTGCGCGGCCGCGGGGACGCCGGCCGCCGGGGGTCCCGTCGTCGTCGAGCTGTGCTGCGGCGTCGCCGCCGTCGCGACGGTCGTCGCGCAGGACGTCCCCGGGACGCGGGTGCACGCCGCCGACGTCGACCCCGTCGCCGTCCGGTGGGCCGCGCACAACCTCGGCGACCACGGTGCGGCGACGACCGGCGACCTGTTCGACGCGCTGCCGGCGGACCTGCGCGGGCGCGTCGACCTGCTGGTCGCCAACGCGCCCTACGTCCCGACGCACGCGGTCGCGACGATGCCCGTCGAGTCACGTGCGCACGAGCCGCGCGTCGCCGTGGACGGCGGGGCCGACGGCGTCGACGTCCAGCGCCGGCTGCTCGCGGGCGTGGACGCCTGGGTGCGTCCCGGCGGGCACGTGGCCGTCGAGACGGGCGAGCGGCAGGCGCCCGTGACGGCCGCCGCCTTCCCGGCGGGCTGGGTCACGCACGTGCTGCGCGACGACGACCTCGACGGGACCGTGGTGGTCGGACGCCGCCCGGCCTGAGCGGGCCGTGCCGCGCGCGCCGCGCCGGTCAGGCGTTCTCGCAGGGCAGCCCGTTGAGGAAGACGACCGACGGGCGGTCGACCCGGCCGCCGTGCGTGCCGTTGAAGCCGAGGTCGACGGACCTGCCCGGCGCGATCCGCGCGTTCCAGCCCGCGTCCCGCGCGTGCACCTCGAAGCCCGTCTGCCACCACGTGGCGTTCCACCCCTGCGTGAGGCGCTGGTCGCTGCTCGTCGTCGAGAAGCGCAGCGTCCAGCCGTCGACCGCGGCGCCCAGCGCCGTGACGCGCAGGTTGGCCGTGTACCCGGTCGGCCAGGCGTGCGCCGTCCACGCGACGCGGCACGTCGGGTGCGGCGGCAGCGTCGGCGGCGGGGTGACCGACGGGCTCGGCGGCGGCGGGATCGGCGTCGTCGTGGTCGTGGGCGTGGGGGACGGCGTGGGCGTCGCGGTCGGCGTGGTCGTCGCCGTGGGGGTGGACGTGGGCGTGGGCGTCGGCGTGGTGGCGATCCGCGTCGGGTCGACCAGGCCCCAGTACGCCGGCTTGGCCTGCAGCGCGCCGTCGAACAGCAGCGGCGCCGCGCCCGCGCGCAGCCACGTGCGGCTGTCCTCGAGGCCCCACACGGTCAGCGACTCCAGGCTCGCCGCGTGCCGGCGCAGCATGGCCAGCAGGTCGCGGTAGTAGTAGCCCTGCTCGAGCAGGCGGTCGGCGGGCGGCACGGCCCACGACTCGCCGGCGTCCCGGTAGGTGGAGACGTCGAGCTCGGTGACGGCCTGCCGCACCGGCAGCGCCTCGAACGCGGTGATCGTCGCCTCCGCCATGGCGATCGACCGCCCCACCTCGACGTGCAGCTGGTGCCCGACGCCGTCGACGGGGACGCCCTGCGCGAGCAGGTCCGTGACGAGGCGCAGGTACGGCGCGCGCTTGTCCGGGAACTCGGTGTTGTAGTCGTTGACGTACAGCTGCACCTCGGGCCCGAACGCGTCGCGCGCGTACCGGAACGCGTCGGCGACGTACGACGGGCCGAGCACCCGGTACCACTCGCTGCGGCGCATGCCGTCGGGCTGCGACTCGTCGATCACCTCGTTGACGACGTCGAACGCGAACACGGGGTTGCCCGGGGTGCCGAACTCGCCGTACCGCTCGCGCAGGTGGTCCGCGACGGCCTCGACGTGGGTGCGCAGCCGCTCGCGCAGCAGGGCCTGGTCGGCCGCGGACGTGGTGAGCGGCGTGCCGTCGGGCCGCTGGAAGAACCACGCGGGCGTCTGCTGGTGCCACAGCAGCGTGTGCCCGTACACGCGCACGCCGTGCTCGACGGCCCAGTCGACCAGCGTGTCGGCGGCGGCGAACGTGAAGGTGCCCTCGGTGGGCTGCACCGCGTCGGGCTTGAGCTGGTTGCCGGGCGTGATCTGCGCGGCGTGGTGCGCGAGGAGCTCGCCGCGGCCGCCGAGCAGGTCGACCGGCTCGACCGCGAGGCCGAACGGGAAGTCGTCCGCGAGCGCGTCCGCCACGGACGGCAGCGACAGGTCCGGCGTGTACCGGACGCCGCTGACGAGGACGTCGTCGACGAGCACGTCCGTGAGCGAGGACGTCGACTCGACGTACAGCGACGCGGTGTCGAACGCGCCGGGCACGTACGTGCCGAGCACCTGCGTCCACGCGTCGGTGCTGACCCCGGCGACGGTGGTGACCGTGTCGTACGACGACGTGCCGTCGACGTCGCGCTGCACGGACACCCGCAGGTCCGCGGGCGCGGACCCGGCCGGCAGGCGCAGCCACAGGCCGATCCGGTACGACGTGCCGGGCTCGAAGGCGTCGGTGACGTCGACGGCCGCGCCGTCCCAGGGGGCCGTGCGGCCGGTGACGAGCAGGCTGTGCGTG
Source organism: Cellulomonas sp. NPDC057328 (assembly GCF_042667215.1). NCBI lineage: Bacteria > Bacillati > Actinomycetota > Actinomycetes > Micrococcales > Cellulomonadaceae > Cellulomonas > Cellulomonas sp. NPDC057328. The sequence continues at coordinate 4,180 of NZ_JBHUZW010000144.1, forward strand.
CCGCGGGGGCCGTGCTCGGCGGTGCGCGCGACGGTCGCGCCGCCCCGCGCGCCCCACCCGCCGAGGTCGGACTCGAAGCCGGTGCTCAGCACGATCGCCGGCGAGAGCGCCCGCGACGGCTGCGCGAGGGGTGCGACGAGCGCCAGCGCCGCGACGCACACGGCGGCGAGGACGGCCGCGACGGCGGCACGGGTGCGTGCGGACGGGGTGGCGGGCAGCATGTCGCGGACGCTAGGCGCCCCCGCCGCCCGGGGACCAGGGCCGAACCGTTTCCGTCCCCGCACGCGGTGGCGCGGGGGACGACCCGGAGGCGGCCTGCTCAGGCCGTGGTCAGCGGCGCGAGGATGCGCTCCACCTGGTCCTTCGCGTCGCCGAACAGCATCACGGTGTTCTCGCGGAAGAACAGGGGGTTCTGCACGCCCGCGTACCCGGTGGCCATCGACCGCTTGAACACGACCACCTGCTTCGCCCGCCACACCTCGAGCACCGGCATGCCGGCGATCGGCGACGACGGGTCGTCGAGGGCCGCGGGGTTCACCGTGTCGTTGGCGCCGATGACGAGGACGACGTCGGTGCGCGCCAGGTCGTCGGCGATCTCGTCCATCTCGAGCACGATGTCGTACGGCACCTTGGCCTCGGCGAGCAGCACGTTCATGTGCCCGGGCAGGCGCCCGGCGACGGGGTGCACGGCGAACCGCACGTCCACGCCCTGCGCGCGCAGGCGCGCCGTCAGCTCGGCGACGGGGTACTGCGCCTTGGCGACGGCCATGCCGTACCCGGGCGTGATGACGACCGTCCGTGCCTCCCGCAGCATCGCGGCGACGTCCGCCGCCGTCGTCTGGCGGTGCTCGCCGTGCTCGTCGCTGCCGCCCGCGACGACCGTGCCGCCCGCGGCGCCGTACCCGCCGAGGATCACCGAGACGAACGACCGGTTCATGGCCCGGCACATCAGGTACGACAGGATCGCGCCGGACGAGCCGACGAGGGCGCCGACGACGACGAGCAGGTCGTTGCCGAGCATGAAGCCGGCCGCGGCCGCCGCCCAGCCGGAGTACGAGTTGAGCATCGACACGACGACGGGCATGTCACCGCCGCCGATCGCCGCGACGAGGTGCCAGCCGAGGGCGAGGGCGACGAGCGTCATGAGCGCGAGCGGCGGCACGGACGGCTCCGCGAGGAACCACGCGAGCAGCGCGCCGGACGCCACGAGCGCCGCGAGGTTGAGCAGGTGGCGGCCCGGCAGCGTGAGGGGCGCCGACCTGGTCCGCCCCGACAGCTTGAGGTACGCGACGACCGAGCCGGTGAACGTCACCGCACCGATGAGCACGCCGAGGTACACCTCGACGAGGTGCACCGCGTCCGGCTCCTCGGTGAGGAACGAGTTGTAGCCGACGAGCACGGCCGCGAGCCCGACGAACGAGTGCAGGACCGCGATCATCTCCGGCATCTGCGTCATCTCGACGCGCCGCGCGCGCCACGTCCCGACGACCGCGCCGATGGCCAGCGCCATCGCGACGAGCAGCAGCGTGACGGCGACGGGCCGCTCGGAGACGTCGGCCGCGAGCAGCACGGTCGCGAGCAGGGCGAGGCCCATGCCCGCCATGCCCGTCACGTTGCCGCGCCGGGCCGTCTCCTGCCGGCTCAGCCCGGCGAGGCTCAGCACGAACAGCAGCGCGGCGACCAGGTACACGGCCTGCGCCAGGGACGTCAGCACGGCGTCAGGCCTCCTTGCGGAACATGGTGATCATGCGGCTCGCGACGAGGAAGCCGCCGAAGATGTTGATCGCCGCCACGGTCGCGGCCACGAACGCGAGGGTCGTGACGACCCACGAGTCGTCCCCGATCTGCAGCAGCGCGCCGACGAGGATGATGCCGCTGATCGCGTTGGTCGTGGCCATGAGCGGCGTGTGCAGCGAGTGGCTCACGTGCGAGATGACGTAGTAGCCGACGACGACCGCGAGCGCGAAGACGGTGGCGTGACCGACGAACGACGCGGGGGCGAGCGTGAGGGCGACCGTGGCGAGCACCGCGCCGAGGGCGTACAGCACCGCGCGGCGCTGCGAGCGGCGCCGGGCGTCGGCCCGTGCGGCGGCGGCGCGGGCGGCCGCCTCCTCGGGGGTCTCGGCCGGGACGGGCGCGGCCGCCGGGGCGGGCGCCGCCGACACGGCCACGGGCGGTGGGGGCCACAGCACCTCGCCCTCGTGCGCGACGGTCATCCCGCGCTGCACCGGGTCGTCGAGGTCGAGGACGACGGTGCCGTCCTTCGCCGGCGTCAGCAGCGCCAGCAGGTGCACGACGTTCGTGCCGAACAGCTGCGACGTGTGCTGCGGCATCCGGCTCGGCAGGTCGGTCCAGCCGAGGACGACGACGCCGCCCTCCGTGACGACGCGCTCCCCCGGCACGGTGCGCGCGCAGTTGCCGCCGCCGGACGCAGCCAGGTCGACGACCACCGAGCCCGGCCGCATCGCCGCGACCATCTCCGCCGTGATCGTCGTCGGGGCCGTGCCGCGGACCAGGGCGGTCGTCACGACGACGTCCGCCCACGCGGTCTGCTCGGCGTACACCGCGGCGGTCAGGCGCTCCTGCTCGTCGGTCAGCGCGCGGGCGTAGCCGTCCGACGACACCTCCTGCGCCGCACCGGCGACGCGCACGAACTCGGCCCCCATCGACTCGATCTGCTCGCCCACCTCGGGGCGGACGTCGAACGCGCGCACCTGCGCGCCCAGGCTGCCGGCGGTGCCGATCGCGGCCAGCCCCGCGACGCCCGCGCCGATCACGAGGACGCGGGCCGGCGGGGTCGTGCCCGCCGCGGTGACCTGGCCGGCGAACATGCCGCCGAACTCCTCGGCGGCCTCGATGACGGCGCGGTACCCCGCGACGTTGGACAGGGTCGAGAGGACGTCGAGCGCCTGCGCGCGGGAGATGCGCGGGACCGCGTCGAGCGCCAGGCCGGTGACGCCCCGGGCGGCGAGGCGGTCGGCGACGCCGGGGTCGACGTGCGGCCGCAGCATCGCGACGAGCGTCGCGCCGGGGCGCAGGAGGTCGAGCTCCTCGGGGCGCGGCGCGTGCACGGCGGTGACGACGTCGCTCGCCCAGACCTCGGCCGCGTCCGCGACCCGCGCGCCCGCGGCCGCGTACGCCGCGTCCGTGAACGTCGCGCCGACGCCGGCGCCGGCCTCGACGACGACCTCGTGCCCCAGGTCCCGCAGGCCGGCGACCGTGCGCGGGGTCGCCGCGACGAGCCGCTCCCCCGGGCGGTGCTCGCGGGGGACGCCGATCCTCATCGCTGCTCCTCGCTGTCGCACCGCGCACGGGCGGTCGCCCGGCGCGGCTCCATCGTCGTCGCGGCGGCGGCCGGTCCCCCCGGACCTCGGTCCCGGGCGGGGCCTACCGCCACGGCGTGGGGCCGTCGGGGGCGTCGCCGCGCTCGGCGGCGCGCAGCCCGACCTCCCACGCGGCCGCCGCCCGGCGCAGCGCACCCTCGGCGTCGACGCCGTCGCGCTCCGCCTCGAGGACGAGCGCGAGCAGCCGTGCCCCGAGCGCCGCGTCCACGTCCGACGGGACGTCGCGGTCGGCGCCGCCGGGCGGGACGTCGCGGTTGGCCCCGCCGGGCGGGACGTCGCGGTCGGCGACGCCGGGCGGGACGTCGCCGTCCGGGCCGCCGGGCGGCACGTGGCCCTCGGGCGTGCCCGTCACGACCGCGACGGCCGCGTCCACGTCCTCCCGGTCCTCGGGCGCCGGCACGGGACCGTCCGTGCGGATCTCCCCGTCGGCCGGTCCCGCGGCACCGGCGGCCGCGTGCGGCAGGTCCGGCGCCGGTGCGGCCGCGGTCGCGTCGAGCAGCCCCGCGCGGACCGCCTTGCCGGCGACCTTCTGCGTGCGCGCGAGCGCGCCCAGCGAGGCGGGCACGCCGTCGAGCGCCGACTCCCGCGCCGGCTTCTCGGCGCGCTTCGCGTCGTCCCACCGGCGGTGCACGTCGCCGGCCTCGAGCGCGTCCGCGTCGTCGCCGAAGACGTGCGGGTGGCGCCGGACCAGCTTGGCGACGAGCCGGTCCGCGACCTCCGCGACGTCGAACGGGTCCGCGGCGTCCTCCTGCGCGACGCGCGCGTGGAACACGACCTGCAGCAGCACGTCGCCGAGCTCCTCGCGCAGACCCTCGCGGTCCCCCGCGTCGACCGCCTCGGCGAGCTCGTGCACCTCCTCGAGCGCGTACGGCACGAGGCTCGTGTGCGTCTGCTCGGCGTCCCACGGGCAGCCGCCCGGCGAGCGCAGCCGGTCCATGACGGCGACGAGCCGGCCGAACGCCGCCGCGGCGGGCGCCGCCGCCGCGGGGACGTCGTCCGGGAGCGCCGACGCGGCGGCCTCGGCGTCCGTGGTGTGGCGCCCGCGCCGGCGTCCGCGGGGCTCCGTGGTCATCGTCGCCCCGTCGTCATCGCGGCGACGACGTCGGTGCCGGCGTGGCGGCGGGGTCGCCGGGCGCGTCCCCGCCGGAGCCGTCCCCGGCGGCCGGTGCGCGACCGCCCTCCGGCACGACCCACTCCGGCGCGGTCGGCGGCGCGACACCGACGTCCTGGAACGTGCCGAACCGGGGGTTGACCTCGATGTCGGCGTCGGCGACGAGCTGCCGGTACTCCTCGGCGGCGGCCTGCCCGTCCGGTGCGGCCTGCACGGCGTCGGCGGCGAGCGAGTACCGCCCCACCACCACGGCCTGCTCGCCGAAGTCGAGGCGCGCCGCCTCCTCCTCGCCGAGCTGCTGGACCGCCTGCTGCTCGAGGAACGCGCGCGCCTGGTCGTCGCTGACCCCCACGCCGCGCGCCCCGGCCACCTCGGAGAGGAACGGCTCGGTCACGAGGATCGTCAGCACGCCCTGCGGCGACACCCCCGGGTACACCGGCGTGAGGTCGTCCAGCGCCGCGGTGAGGTCGTCGGTCGACACCGCCTCGCCGTCGACCACCGCCGCCGCGCCGGGGTGCCCCGCGCAGGCCGTCAGCAGCCCCGCCGCCAGCAGCGCGGCCGCCGCCGCACCCGTCGCGCGGGACCGTGCCCGCGCGCGTCGGGTCGTCCGTGTGCCTCGTCGCACCGTCACCAGAGCCTCCCGTCCTCGGAAGTCGTCCCTCGACCGCGGCCATCGTAGGGCCCACGGGCGACGGCGCAGGCG
>NZ_JBHUZW010000145.1:0-9254 GCF_042667215.1 Cellulomonas sp. NPDC057328
CGCCGGGGTCGCCGGCGGGCACGTCGTCAGGCACGTCGTCAGGAAGCCGGCGCCACCGCTGCCCGTCGCGGGGTGCGCCCGTCGCCGTCCGTGACCGCCGGGAACGGACGGACCAGGACGTCGGCCGGCGTCAGACCGTGGCGCACCGCCGGCTCGGTCACCACGCCCAGGGGCTCCCGCCACTGTTCACCGAGCGTTCGATCGCGAGTCCGGCGGTCTCGTAATTCGCGGCCACCTGAGGCCGTTGGAGTACCGGTGTTCTCGGAGCTCCCGAGGCCCCGCCCTCCCGAAAGGCCATCCCGATGCGCCGCTACCCGCTCCCCGCGATGGGCATGCTCGGCATCACCGCTCTCGCCCTGGCCGCGTGCCAGTCCCCCACCGCGGACGCGGCACCCGCCGCCGCGGACCCCGACGAGCCGATCACGATCGCGACCCTGCCGGTCTCGGACGACCCGACGCAGGTCAACCCCGTCGAGGCGCTCGTCGAGCTGCTGGAGCAGGAGACCGGCCGCCAGGTCGAGGTCACCGACGTGCCCGACTACCTCAGCGTCGTCGAGGCGATCCGGGCCGACCACGTCGACATCGGCATCATGAGCGGCTTCCCGTCCGCGCTGGCGGTCAACACCGGGGAGGTCGACGCGCTGCTCGCCTGGGAGGGCAGCCACGACCCGGTGTCGACGTGCGTGGTGCTCGACGGCTCGCCCGTGCGGACCGTCGAGGACCTCGCGGGGAGGACGGTCGCCTTCGCCGACCAGGCCTCGAGCTCCGGCTACTTCATGCCCGTCTACATGCTGCACGAGGCCGGGCTGGAGCAGGGCGCGGACTACGAGGCCGTCTTCTCCGGGGGCCACGAGGGCAGCTTCGCCGCGCTGGCGCAGGGTCAGGTCGACGCCGCGTGCACGGCCGTCATGCTGACCGAGATGGGCGCGCCGATGTTCCCGTTCGCCGACGGCGAGTGGCGTGCGGTGGGCGAGAGCCCCGCCATGGCGATCCAGGGCACGGTCCTCGCCCGTCAGTCCCTCGACGAGGAGACGCGCACGCTGCTGGAGGAGGCGCTGCCCCGGGTCTTCTCGGCGGGCAACGCCGAGGCCCTGGGGGCCTACGGGTCGTTCGCCGGCCTGGACGTCGTCATCGGCCCGGAGCCCAGCGCCTTCGCCTCGTTCGCGGACATCGCCGCGGTGGCGGGCGTCGAGCTGGAGGACCTCGAGTGACGTCCACGACCGCGGTGCTCGAGACCCCGGTGCACGCGCCGACGCTCCCCCTGGTCACCGTCCGCGACCTGCGGGTCGCGTACGACCAGCACGTCGTGCTCGACGGCGTCGACCTGGACGTGGGCCCCGGCGAGACCGTCGCGCTGCTCGGCTCCTCGGGGTCGGGCAAGTCCACCCTGATGAAGGGCCTCACCGGCTTCGCCCCGATCAGCCGCGGCACGGTGCGGGTCGCGGGGCACGACGTGACGGACCTGCCGCGCGGCGGCCTGCGGGCGCTGCGCTCCGACGTCGGCCAGGTGTTCCAGCAGTTCCACCTGGTCCCGCGGCTGAGCGTGCTGACCAACGTCCTCACCGGCGCGCTGCACGAGGCCGGGGCCATCAACGTGGTGGGCGGGTTCTCCCGCGCGCACCGCGTCCGCGCGATGGAGCTGCTGGACCGCGTGGGCATCGCGGACAAGGCGACGGAGCCGGCCCGGTCGCTGTCCGGCGGGCAGCAGCAGCGCGTCGCCATCGCGCGCGCGCTGATGCAGCAGCCGCGCGTGATCCTGGCGGACGAGCCCGTCGCGTCGCTCGACCCGCGGCTCGCCGGGTCGGTGCTGCGCCTGCTGCGGCAGATCGCGGCCGAGGACGGCATCCCCGTGCTGGTCAGCCTGCACGTGCTGCCCCTCGCGCTGGAGCACGCCGACCGCGTCGTCGGTTTGCGGCACGGTCGCGTGCTGGTCGACTCGCCCGTCGCGCAGGCGGACGCGGCGGCGCTCGCCGACCTGTACGAGGAGGAGGACGACGCGCATGACCACGACCTCTGACGCCCCGGCCCGCCGCACGGCGGCGCCTCCCCTGCCGTCGGAGGAGCGCGCCCGCCTGGAGCGCGCGTTCTCGGTGCCGCGCAGGCGCTTCCTCGTCGGCCTCCCGGTGGCGGCCGCCGTGCTGCTCTGGTCCATGGGCGGTGCGGAGTTCAACTTCGTGAAGCTCGGCGAGGGCTCGGTGAACATGGCGGAGTTCCTGTCCCGCCTGTTCCCGCCGGACTTCTCGAAGCTCGGCGTCATCGTGGAGCTGCTCGTCGAGACGCTGCAGATGGCGATCGTCGGCACCGTCCTCGGTGCCGTGCTGTCGCTGCTCGTCGCCTTCGCCGCGGCCTCGAACATCGCACCGCGCTGGCTCTACTACCCGGCACGGTGGGCGATGAACGTCATCCGCTCGGTGCCGGACCTGGTGTTCGCGCTGATGTTCGTGTCGGCTGTCGGCCTCGGGCCGTTCGCCGGGATCCTCGCGATGACCCTGGGCTCGCTGGGGTCGATCGGCAAGGTCTTCGCCGAGGCGATGGAGGCCGTGGACCGCGGCCCGATGGTCGCCATGCAGGCCGTCGGCGCCTCGAAGCGCCAGGTCGTCCAGTACGGGGTGCTGCCCCAGGCGGCACCGCTGCTGGTCTCGTACACGCTCCTGCTGTTCGAGGGCAACGTGCGCGGCGCGACCATCCTCGGCCTCGTCGGTGCCGGCGGCATCGGTCTCGAGCTCACCACCGCGATGCGGATGTACGACTACGGACACCTCAGCGCCATCACCGTCTGCATCATCGTGCTGGTCACGGTGATCGACCAGGGCAGCGCCCTGATCCGGAGGAGGATCACATGAGCACGACCACCGCCGTCGCCCTGAGCGCGCCGGTCAACCTGCGCGACCTCGGCGGCCTCCCGGTGGACGGCGGGACGGTCCGCGACGGCTTCGCGATCCGCGCCGACGACCTCTCGACGATCACCGCCGACGACGCCGCCGCGCTCGTCGACGCGGGCCTCACCGCCGTGGTCGACCTGCGGTCGCCCGCCGAGGTGGCCGTCACCGGTCGCGGTCCCCTGGCCGGGCACCCGGTCGGCTACCACCACCTCCCCCTATTCGCGAGCGTCGGCGACTCCGCCCGCGGGGGCTTCACCCACGAGGGCATGGGCGAGATGTACGTCCGGATGGTCGAGGACGCAGCCCCGCAGCTCGTCACCGCGCTCACCGTCATGGCGCACACGACCGGCGCGACCGCGTTCCACTGCGCGGCGGGCCGCGACCGCACCGGCGTGCTCGCCGCCACGCTGCTCCTCACGCTCGGCGCCGGCGACGACGCGGTGGTCACGGACTACGGCAGGACCGCGGCGAACATGCCGGCGGTCATGGAGCGCACCCGGCCCCTGATGGGCGCGATGTTCGCCGCGCTGGACCTCGACCCCGACCTCCTGCGCACCACCGGGCTCCTCGAGGGGTCGATGGAGGTGTCCATGCGCCTCATGCTCGCCCGGCTGCGTGAGCGGCACGGCGACCCGCTCGCCCCGCTGCACGCCGCGGGCCTGGGCGCCGAGACGACCGCCCGGCTGCGGGCACGGGCGCTGGCCGCATGACGACGGCCACCACCACGGCCGGGGACGCGACACGTCGTGGCCCCGGCAGGCCCCGTGACGAGGAGCTCGACGGGCAGATCATCGCCGCGACGCTCGCGCTCATCGACGCGGAGGAGGAGGTGACGGTCGCCCGCGTGGTCACCGGCAGCGGCGTCAGCCGGGCGGCGCTCTACCGGCGCTGGCCCTCGCTGACGACCCTCATCGCCGCGGCGCTCGACGTGGGACGCACCGTGCCGCCCGGCCTGCCCGACGACGGCGACCTGCGCGCGACGGTGTTCGCGGCGATGTTCGGCGGCCCGACGTCCGTGACCGCCGTCGGCTACCCGGAGGCGCGCTTCCGGCAGCGCATCCGGCTCGTGATGAGCGACCGGGCGCTGCAGAAGGCGTACTGGACGTCGCACGTGGCGCTGCGGCGCGTCCCCATGGAGACCGCTCTGCGGTCGGGGATCGAGCGTGGCACCCTCCGGGCGGACCTCGACGTGGCCGCGTGCTTCGACGCGCTGGCAGGCGCTGCGTACTACCAGGTCGTGGTGCGCGGGGACCGGTTCGACGACGCCGCCACCCGGGCTCGGTTGCGCGCGGCGTTCGACGTGGTGTGGCGTGGCATGGAGGTGTAGACCTCCCGCACGGCGCTCCAGCCCCCGCCCCGACACCGACACCGGGCACCTGCAGCGCCCGGTCCGGCGCCCCGGGCTGCGGGGCTAGGGTGTGGCGCAGCTACGACGGGGAGGCGAAGGACGTGGCACGGTTGACGAGTGCCGACGTGGCGCGCGAGAGCGGCGTCTCGCGCACGACCGTCAGCTACGTGCTCAACGGCAAGACCGGTGTCGCCATCTCGGAGTCCACCCGGCAGCGGGTGCGCGACACCGCCGCCCGGCTCGGGTACACGCCGTCCGCCGCCGCCCGGGCCCTGCGGTCCGGCCGCAGCGACCTCGTGCTGTGCGTGCTGCCCGACTGGACCGTCGGCCCGGTCATCGACACGCTGCTGGACGACCTGACCACGCGTCTGGCGGACCGGGGGCTCTCGGTCCTCGTCCACCGGACCCGCGGTCCACGACCGCTGTCCGAGCTGTGGCGGGCCGTCACGCCGCGCGTCGTGCTCGGCCTCGCACCGTTCGCGGACGAGGACCAGCGCGCGATGCGCCTGGCCGGCATCACGGTGGTCGGCAGCGCGCTGGACGAGGACGCCGGCCCGCGCACGTTCTCCGTCCCGCAGACCCGCATCGGCCGGCTGCAGGTCGAGCACCTCGCCGGGCGCGGCCACCGGGTCGTGGGGTACGCGGCGCCGGGCGACGACCGGCTCGCGGCGTTCGCCGACCGGCGGCTCGCGGGCGTCGTGGAGGGCTGCCGCGAGCTCGGCCTGCCCGCCCCGCGGGTCGAGGTCGTCGACCTGGACGTGGCGTCGGCCGCCGCGGCCGTGCGCGGCTGGCGCGCGGGGGCCGATCCGGTCACCGCCGTGGCCGCGTACAACGACGAGGTCGCGCTCGGCGTGCTGGCCGGGGTGCGCCTCGAGGGCCTGCGCTCCCCGGACGACGTCGCGGTGATCGGGGTCGACGACATCCCCGCCGCCCGCTTCTCGGAGCCCGCTCTCACGACGGTCTGGCAGGCGATCGACGCGCAGGCCCGCTACCTCGCGGACGCGGTCGTCGCCGCGCTGGACGACACGGCCGAGCCGCCCGCGACGACCAAGGACGTCTTCCACGTGGTCGCCCGCGACTCCACGTGACGCACCGCGGCCCGGCAGCGTGCGGACGCTGCCGGGCCGGGGTGGGGTGGGGTCGCGTCAGCTGAACGTGAACCAGTTGACGTTGACGAAGTCGGCCGGCTGCCCCGACTCGAACGTGAGGTAGACCGTGTGGGTGCCGGTCGTCCCCTGGATGTTCGCCGGGATGGTCCGCCAGCTCTGCCAGCCCCCGGTGTTCGCGACCGCGAAGCTGCCGATCGACGGGCCGGTGAGGCTGTCGAGCCGCACGTGGACGAGCCCGCTCACGCCGCCCGCCGCCCCGGACGCGACGCGCGCGCTGAACGTCCCGCGCGGCGTGCTGCCGAAGTTCACGTCGTCGAACCGCACGTGCTCGCCGTTGGCGATGCCGGCGATGTTCTGCCCGCCGCCGGTGTCGGTCGTCGTCTCCTTGAAGATGCCCACCATGCCCGCGTACGCCTCCGCCTCGATGCGCGAGGTCGCGTCGACGCCCGCGGACCCGGCGGCCGTGGTGACGGACACCGCGCTGCTCGCGGCCGACCGGTTGCCGGCCGCGTCGTAGGCCCGGACGGCGAAGGAGTACGCGGTGGACGGCGACAGCCCGGTCACGGTGAACGTGCGGCTCGCGGTCGAGCCGACGAGCGTGCCGTTCCGCAGCACCTCGTACCCCGTGACGCCCACGGCGTCCGTGGACGCCGCCCAGGTGAGCGTGGTGGCCGACGCGGTCGTGCCGGACGCGGCCAGACCGGTCGGGATCGACGGGGGCGCCGTGTCGCCGCCGCCGGCGGACGTCGTGACGGATCGGGCGGTGCTGACCGCCGAGCGGTTGCCCGCGGCGTCCAGCGCGCGGACCGTGAAGGAGTACGTCGTCGACGCGGACAGCCCGGTCGCCGCGTAGCTCGTGCCCGACGCGGTGCCCACGACCGTGCCGTTGCGCAGCACCTCGTACCCCGTCACGCCCACGTTGTCCGTCGACGCCGTCCACGACAGGTTCGTGGACGACGACGTCGTGCCGGACGCGGTGAGGTTCGCCGGCGTCGACGGCGCCGTGGTGTCCGCCGGGGTGGACGCGTTCGAGCTGGCCACCGAGCGCGCCGGCACGTTCAGGGTGACGCCGTTGGAGAACCGGACCGTGATCGCCGACCCGCTCATGTTGGCGGCCTGGTACGTGCGGACGCCGTTCTTGACGAACACCGCGTGCAGCGGGGTGTTCGCGGTGACCGACCGGTCGACCGTGCCCAGACCCGCGAGGTTCTTGAGCCAGTAGAACGTGTGCGCCCGGGACTCGCCCTCCTCGACGGTGTACGAGTTCGCCTGCGCGCGGAACTGGGACAGCGCCGTGGGCGCGTCCGCGAGCGCCTGGAACTCCCAGATGATGTCCTGCCACACCGTCGCCGGACCGCCGTTGTTGCGTTCGAGCTCGGTGAGGTTGCGGCGGATGTACGCCGGGTCGTAGCCGAGGTACAGGTGGCCAGCAGTGCTCGGCAGCAGGTTGATGCCCTGGATCATCTCCGGCTCGGCGCTGAACCACGTCGAGTACGAGCCGCCGTCACCCCACACCATGCCGACCGTGGAGTGCCCGAACGCCGCCGGGAACGCCTCGTCGTCGGTGTCGAACCAGTAGTTCTCGATGGCCGACGCCTGGGTCGTGTAGAGGTAGATGCCGAGGTCGCGGACCGTCTTGTTGCCGGTGACCTGACCCCACTGGATGAGCCCGCTGGCGAAGTTCATGCCCTCGGACGACGACTCCTGGTTGTTGCCCGCGCCGAAGGCACCGTGCCCGGACGCCCAGTCGTGGCCCGCGTAGATGTCGAAGTCACGCAGGAACGGGAACCGGGTGTCGTTGCGGTCCCAGTTGGCCGCGTCCTTGATGACGGTGTTGACCATGCCGCCGTACGCGGACTCCGCCGCCCACGACGGGTCGAACTGCGCGACCGTGGCCGCACCCACCACGTAGTAGCCGTAGTGGAAGTGGTGGTCGTTGAGGTCGGTGTCCGAGCCGTAGGAGGCCGGGTAGCCGATCAGCGTGCCCCACGACGGGTTGTACCAGAACGACCGGGTCGTCTCGCCGGGGGACGCGGTCATCCAGTCGGTCAGCCGCGTGCGCATCGCGCTGACGAGGCTGTCCCGCGCGGCGGTGTTGCCGGTCAGGTTCGCCATGTGCACGACCTGGGCGATGCGCCCGAACGCCTTGCCGGTCCAGTACGTGTCCTCGCCGAAGCCGGCGAACGGGTCCCCGGAGGCGACCTGCGAGATGTACCCGTTCAGCTGCGTGGCGTCCGCGGAGCCCGCCGGGAAGCCGGTGTTCGCCAGCTGCGGCAGCACGCCGTTGAAGGTGGCGACCGTCTGGAACTGCGAGCTGCCGACGACGACCCGCATCGGCCCTCGCGGCGAGGTGTACGAGTAGGCGCTCGGCGTCACGCCGGCGAGCTGGTCGCGCTGGTGGGGGTAGAGCGCGTACACCGTGCCGGTGCCGGAGCCCTGCCGCGCGGTGGTGGTGAAGGCGTAGGTGGCGGTCATCTTCGCGGTGGCCTCGTCGTACGACCAGGAGACCTTCGTGCCGGTCACGTGGTTGTGGGCGTACGGCGCGTAGGCGCCGAGCGCCGCGACGCGGTCGGCGTTGCTGCTGGCCGGCGTGGTCGGGAGCACGGCGACGGAGAAGAACGAGCCGCCGTTCAGCGACGAGCTGATCGTGTTCCCGGAGACCGACCAGGTGGAGCCGGTGGGGCCGAACGCGACGTAGTCGTGGCCGTTGATCGTGTACCCGATCGCGCCGTTGCCCGTGCTCCACACCGTCGGTGCCGCCGTGCCCGTCAGGGTCACGTTGCCGCCGGTCTTCGTCGCGTAGACGAAGGGCAGGCCGTGCCCGAACGTCGTCCGCAGGCTGCTGCTGCCGTTGGTCCACAGCTCGCTCACGGTCCAGTCGGAGTAGCCGTCGACCTTGCCGGCCGCGTCGAGCCCGGCGATCCCGAGGCGGAAGTCCTCGGCGTAGTTGTAGTGGTACTCCCCCACGCCCGTGGACGTGCCCGAGATGCTCACCGCGGTCGGGTAGCTGACGCCGAGCCCGGAGGTGTACGCGCGGAACGCAAGCGGGTGCGCCATGAGGTTCTCGGAGACGTTCGCGCAGTTGAACTTGCGCCAGAGCAGCGAGGTCCACCAGTCGTTGGTGGGGATCGCGCCGGCCGGGAAGTTCGCGGTCACGTGGGCGCGCGGGTTGCTGATCGGCGTGTTGTTGCACTCCGTGGGCACGGCGCCGCCCGTGGGCGTGCCCTCGGCGTAGCTTCCCGCGCCGACCGTCACCGCCTCGGCACGCGGCAGCGGCAGGGCGATCGCCTGCACCAGGTACGCGAGCAGGGCGGCGAGCGCCACCAGCGCGACGAACCGCCGGGGGTGCGAGGTGCGGCGGAAGGGTGAGGGTCGTGCGTGAGCAGACATCCAGGTGTCTCCGTCCAGGTACGGCCCGCCGTGTCGAGGCGTTCGAGCACGACGGGCGCGAAGGCGCGTACGGACGGCCGCCTGTCGACGGCCGGTCGGGCGATCGGTCCGGCGGGTCGCCCGCGACACTGCGCGCGGCCTGTCGGTCGTGGCTGACGGTCGTCAGCCGTGTGGCGCGCACGGGCGTGTGGCCAGCGCGAGCCGGGGTCGGTGGTGCGTCGGTCGGGGACGCGCACTCCCTCGTCGCTGAAGGAGATGCGTCTAGTGACTCGTGTCACCAGACCGTGGGCCCAGATTCGGACGCGCTCGCGCCAAAGTCAAGTCGAGCGGCGAAGGCAGACACGATCCGGTGAGACTCGACGGGTCCTGCCGCGGTAGGTGTGCGTGAAAGGCACGTAGCTTCCCGTGGGCGATGGCCCGCAGCTGGCGCTGGAAGACCTCGGGCGGCAGGTCGGTTGCGCCGCCGCCGTAGCTGGTCAGACGCACGCCCTTGGGGATGAGGAACGGGCTGAAGTCGCCGGTGGT
>NZ_JBHUZW010000146.1:0-8968 GCF_042667215.1 Cellulomonas sp. NPDC057328
GCGGTGCGCCGTCGGCGCGTCGGCCGCCTTCCCCGGCGGTGGCGTCCCGCCGACGCGCTGCACGTCGGCGGGACCGTCCTGCGCCTGCGCACCGACGCGCCGGCGGGACGCACGCCGCGACCGGCGCCGTCGCCGTGGCTGTGGTCGGCGCTCGCCTCCGCCGTGGCGGGCGTCGCGCTCGCCGTCGCGCTGCGGCAGCCCCTGCTGCTCGTCGGCGCCGCCGTGGGCCTGGCGGGCCTGCTGGCGACGAGGGCACCCGCCGCGGCGCGCACCGACGGACGGGCGCCCGGACCGGCCGACGACCCCGCGGGCACGGCGCCGGCACCGGCCGACGTGGCGGCGGTCCGCGCCCGTGCGGCGCGTGCGACGCGGACCGGCGAGGTGCTCGGCACGTGCGCGCCGGGCGCGTCGCTGCCGGTCGGGGACGTCGTCCGGCACGGCGGCGGCTGGTCCGCCGACGGCGGGGTGTGGTCCGCCGACGGCGGGGTGTGGCCGACGGACGGCACGGCCGGGTCCCGGGACCGGACGGGCGGGTCCGGCGGCGGCACGGCGGGTCGCGCCGGCGGGACGCTCGCGCTCGTGGGCGCGCGCGAGCACACGCTCGCCGCCGCACGGGCCCTCGTCCTGCGGGCGCTGGCGACCGGGCCGGACACGGACCTCGTCCTGCGGTCCGCCTCCCCGGGCGACTGGACGTGGACGCGCTGGCTCGCCCCGACCACCGACCTGCCACCGCCCGGCGCACGCGACCACGCCGGCCCGTGCGTCGTGGTCGCGGACGGCCCGGACCCGGCGCTCGGCACGTGGCGCGCCGCCGCGCCGGCGTCGCACGGGCTCCTGCTGGTCGTGCCACCGGGCGCGCACCCGCCCGCCTGGGTGCGGACCGTGGTCCGCGTCGACGGGGCCCGTGCCGTCCGGACCGAGGCCGACGGGGGTCGCGCCGCCGGACCCGCCGAGCTCGTGGGCGTGGCCGTCGCGGACGACGCCGCCCGCCGCCTCGCGGCGGCCCGGTGGACCGCGCGCGGGGCCGTCCACGCCCGCCCCCTCCCCGGCCCGCGCACCGCGGGGACCGCCGGTGCGCGACCGGCGCACCTTCCCGGCGCGGCCTCCGGGCCGTGGCCCGCGCCGACGGTGCTCGGCGCGCTCGCGGGCGTGCCGGCCGCGGACGCGCCCGACGTCGCACGGCGGTGGCGCGCGGCCGACGCGCGCGCGCCGTTGCGGGCGCCCCTCGGCACGGCCGCCGACGGCTCCGAGGTCGCCCTCGACCTCGACGCGGACGGACCGCACGTGCTGGTCGCGGGGACCACCGGCGCGGGCAAGTCGGAGCTGCTGACCACGCTCGTGCTCGGCCTCGCGCTGCAGCACCCGCCGCACCGGCTGGCGCTCCTGCTCGCCGACTTCAAGGGCGGCACCGGGCTCGGGCCGCTGGCGGGGCTGCCGCACGTCGTCGACCACGTCGACGACCTCGACGCGGGCGCGGCGCGGCGCACGCTCACGGGTCTGCGCGCCGAGCTGCGGCGTCGCGAGCGGACGCTTGCCGCGGCGGGCGCGGCCGACGTGCGGCGGCTGGACCCGGACGCCCCCGGCACCCCGCCGCGGCTCCTCGTGGTCGTGGACGAGCTGCGCGCCCTGGTCGACGACGTCCCGGAGGCGGTCGACGTGCTCGCCCGGATCGCCGCGCAGGGGCGGGCGCTGGGCGTGCACCTCGTCCTCGCGACGCAGCGCCCCGCCGGCGTCGTCACCGCCGACCTGCGCGCGAACGTGACGCAGCGCGTCGCGCTGCGGGTCGCGGACGACGCCGACTCCCGGGACGTCGTGGACGTGCCGGACGCGGCCCACCTCGACCCGGCGCACCCCGGGCGGGGCCTGGTGCGCGTGGGGTCGCGCGCACCGCTGGCCGTCCAGGTGGCCCGGGCCCGGCCCCGGCGTTCCGGTCCGCCCGTGCGGCTCGCGGCCGCCCACGCCCCGCCCGCAGCGCCGTGGCGACCGCGCGTCGGGCCGGGCGCCGACGACGTCGCGGCCTGGGTGTCGGCGGCCCGCCGTGCGGCGCGGGGGCGCCCCGGCCCGGGCGTGCCGTGGTGCCCGCCCCTGCCGTCCCGGGTGACGACGGCGGACGTGCCCCCGGGCGACGGGCTGGCGCTCGCGCTCGCCGACGTCCCGGACGAGCAGCGGCGCGCCGGCGTCCGCTGGGAGCCGGCGTCGGGGCCGCTCCTCGTGCTCGGCGGCCCCGCGTCCGGGCGGTCCAGCACGCTGCTCACCGTCGCCGCCGGCGCGACCCGCGCCGGTGCGCACGTGCACACCGTCGGCCTGCCCGAGGCAGCCGTGCGCGCGGTGTCCGACCCGCGCACGCTGGGCACGGTGCTGCCCCCGGACGAGGCGCACCGCACCGGACTGCTGCTCGACCGGCTGCACGCCGCCGCCGGCACGGGACCGCCCGCGGTGCTCGTCGTCGACCGCCTCGACGTGCTGCTCGAGACCCTCGGCCGCCACGCCCGGGGCGCCGCCGCGGACCTGCTCGTCGCGACGTGGCGCGACCCCGCACCCGGCCTCTCCCTCGCCGCGTCGGCCGCGGTGGTCCCGGCGGTCGCCCGCCTGCTCGGCGACTTCCCCACCCGTCTCGTGCTGCCCGTCGTCGACGCGTCGGCCGACGCCCTCGCCGGCGTCCCGGCTCACCTCTCCGCGGCCCGCACCACGCCCGGGCGCGCCGTCCTCACGGGTGCCGGGCCCGCCCGCGTCTGCCAGGTCGTGCAGCCCCCGGCGGACCGGGACGTGGACGACGCCCCACCCGGGGAGGGGACCGCCCCGGGCGCACCGGTGCGGGTCGCCCGGCTGCCCGACCACGTGCCGCCGCCCGCACCGACGCGCACCGCCGACGGCACCGTCGTCGTGCCCCTCGGCGTGGGCGGCGACGACGGCGGCCCGGTGCACGCGGACGCGACCCGCCCGCTCGTCGTGGCCGGCCCACCGGGGTCGGGACGCACGACCGCGCTGCTGGCCGTCGCGCGGGCGTGGGCCGCCGCGGGTCACCGCGTGCTGCGCCTGGCGCCGGCGGGCGCCCACGGGGACGACGGCGAGGACGTCCCGTGGACGACCGTCGGCCCCGGCGTGCCGCCGACGCCGCCGGACGGCGACGCGTCGACGGTCCTCGTCGTCGACGACGTCGACGAGCTCGAGCGGACGGCCCCCGCAGCCGCCGACGCGGTGGACGACCTGCTGCACACGCCCCGCCCGCGGGTGGTCGCGCTGGCGACGACCTCCGCGCACGCGGCCGGCGCGTTCCGCGGGCCCGTCGCCACGGCGCTGCGGTCCCGCCTGGTCGTCGTGCTCGACCCGCACGACGCGGACGCGACGGCGCTGCTCGGGGCGGGCGCGGCGCTGCAGGGCGACCCGGCGCGCCGCGTGCCCGGGCGTGGCGTCCTGCGCCGGGACCGCACGCTGCGCCGGGTGCAGGTGCACGCGGCCGGCCCACCGGACCGGAGCACGGGCGGCCGCACGGCCGGGCCCATGGACGGACCCGCGGACGGGCGCGGGGACGGGGACGGGCGCGTGCCGTGACCGCCGGCGCGCGCGTCAGTCGCGCTCGTCCACGTCGTCCTGGCCCGTGCGCGACGTCGCGGCGACGACCGGCGGTGCCAGCACGGCGGCGCCGACCGCCACGCCGAGCAGCACGCCGAGACCCGCGCGCGGCCCGGCGCCGCTCCCCCACAGGGAGGCCGAGACGACCACGAGGAGCACCTGCGCCGTGAGCACCGGCCCGCGCCCCCACCGGCGCCCCGACCACAGCCCGCGGGCGGCGGCGCCGAGCAGCAGCGCCGCCCCCAGTGCCAGGGCCACGAGGAACGCCGCGACGGCGGGCACCTGGGAGCCGCGCAGGAGCGTGGCCGTCCCCGCGACCCCCGCAGCGACCAGGACGAGGACCTCGAGCAGCACCAGGCCGCAGGCGACGACGAGCAGGGCGGGACGGGACCTCGGCATGGCACGACCCTAGGCGTCCGTGCCCGCGGCACGCCCGCGCGGACGCCCCCGACCGCCGCCCGGCCGGGGCACATCCGCGGGGCCCGTGTGCGGCGCGTCCGGCGCGACACGCCGACCCGCGTGGCACATACCAGATCGCACCCGTGCTCAGCACCACGCCCTGCGCGGCGTGACCTCCACCACGTGCCGGGCCGCGGTCGTGACGACGGTCACGCGCCGCCGCGGCGCGTCGTCCCGACCGTCCTGCGCGAGGGGTTCGCCGACCACGCGGGACAACGACACCGCAGGTCAGGCGCCCGCGCACGTCGCCGTGCCGCTGACCTGGACGTTCGCCCCGGCGGCGTGCGGGGCGCCGGAGCGGGCGCCGGCGCCCGACCGCCGAGCGCGCCGGGCGGTGTGATCAACGCCTCACCCGTCACCACGATGAAACCTTGTCGTAACCCTTGTCTCGACCGGTGGGCGGTGTGAGTCTTGATGCAGCACGTCCCCCCCACCACTGAACCCACGCCGTACGGCTGCGCCCACCCCCCGGGGCGCGGGGCCGACGCGTGCAAGGAGAGATCCCATGGACTGGCGTCACCGCGCTGCCTGCCTCGACGAGGACCCCGAGCTGTTCTTCCCGATCGGCAACACGGGTCCGGCCCTGCAGCAGATCGAGGAGGCGAAGGCCGTCTGCCGTCGCTGCGACGTCGTCGACACGTGCCTGAAGTGGGCGATCGAGACCGGCCAGGACGCCGGCGTCTGGGGCGGCCTCTCCGAGGACGAGCGCCGCGCGCTCAAGCGCCGCACCGCGCGCCAGCGCCGCGCCGGCTGAGCCGCCGCACCCCGTCGTCCCCGCCCACCCGGCGGGGCACCGCGCGGTCCGGCCACACCTCCTGACCGCCCCCGCAGGGCCGTCCGCGACGCACGCGGGCGGCCCTGCGGCGTACCCGGCGGGCGCTGCGGGCTCCTCGCCCGGCAGCGGCCCGCGCGCACGTCCGAGGACCGTGCGGACGACGGCCCGCGCGGACGGACCACGGCCCCACGGCCCGGCGCGCACCGGCGCGCCGGACGGGTCAGGCGACGGTCGCGGTGTCCCGCCCCTGCCGCAGCCGCGCCTGCAGCACGACCGAGGTGCCGCCGCCGTCGCGCGGACGCCACTCGATCGACCCGCCGAGCTCGTTGCGCACCAGCGTCGAGACGATCTGCGTGCCGAGCCCCGTCCCCGCGCCCCGCTCCGCCGGCAGGCCGGCGCCGTCGTCGGCCACCTCGACCTGCAGCGCGTCGCCGTCGCGGTCCACGACGATGTCGACCGAGCCGTGCTCGCGGCCCGCGAAGCCGTGCTCGACGGCGTTCGTCACGAGCTCGGTCAGCACGAGCGCGAGCGCGGTCGCGTCCTCCGCCGGCACGGCGCCGAACGAGCCGCGCACCTTCGTGCGCACGTGCGCGCCCGCCGTGGCGACGTCGGCCGCGAGCCGCAGGCTGCGCCCGACGAGGTCGTCGAAGGGCACGCTCTCGTCCAGCGTCTGCGAGAGGGTCTCGTGCACGAGCGCGATCGTCGCCACGCGCCGCATCGCCTCGCCGAGCGCGTCGCGGGCCTCGGGGCTGCTCATCCGCCGCGACTGCAGCCGCAGCAGCGCCGCGACGGTCTGCAGGTTGTTCTTCACACGGTGGTGGATCTCGCGGATCGTCGCGTCCTTGGTGATGAGCTCCCGCTCGCGGCGGCGCAGCTCGGAGACGTCGCGGCAGAGCAGCACGGCACCGACGCGCTCGCCGTGCTCGGTCAGCGGCACGGCGCGCATCGACAGCGCCACGCCGCGGGCCTCGACGTCGGCGCGCCACGGGGCGCGGCCCATCAGCACGAGCGGCATCGACTCGTCGACGGTCGCGTTCTGCTCGATGAGGTCGGACGTCACCTCCACCAGCGACCGGCCGACGAGGTCGCCGAGCACGCCCAGGCGGTGGAAGCACGACAGCGCGTTGGGGCTCGCGTACAGGACCTCGCCCTCGCCGTTGAGGCGCACGAGCCCGTCCCCCACGCGGGGCGCTCCGCGCCGCGGGCCCGTCGGCGCGTCCGGCGCCGGGAACTCCCCGCGCGAGACCATGCCCAGCAGGTCGTCGGCCGCCTCCACGTAGTTGAGCTCGAGCCGGCTGGGCGTGCGGGCGCCGCCGAGGTTGGTCTGGCGGGCCAGCACGGCGATCGCGCGTCCCTCGCGGACGACCGGGACCGCCTCCTCGCGCACGGCGTAGGAGCCGAACCAGCGCGGCTCGCGCGAGCGCTGCGGCGCCTGCTCCTCGAGCGCGCGGCGCAGCTGGGGGCGCTGCCCGTCGGGCGGGTGGGACCCGACGACGTCGTCGTAGTGGACGGTCGCACCCGTCGAGGGCCGGCACTGCGCGACCGCGACGAAGTCGCCGTCGGTCGTGGGCAGCCACAGCACGAGGTCGGCGAAGGCGAGGTCGGACACGACCTGCCAGTCCCCGACCAGCAGGTGCAGCCACTCCAGGTCGGCGGCGGGGAGCGGCCCGTGACGTGCGACGAGGTCGCTCAGGGTGGACACGGCCCCAGGGTACGCAGCGCCCGATAGGCTCGACGTCGGGTCTCGCGCCCGCGGACCGACGCACGTCGGGCCGTGCGCACCCGTGGCGCCGTCCCTCGGCGCACGCGGGGACCGACGAGGACGACGGCCGACGACGGCCGACGACGGCAGGGAGGTTCGCGGTGGAGCTGCGCGTGGCGCACGAGCTGCCGGCGGACGCGACGGCCGCGGGACGCATGCTCGCGGACACCGCCTACGTCGACGCCAAGGTGCGCGCGTCCGGGGCGCACGAGCGCCAGGTCGACGTGACGGGGTCGGCCGCCGGTGCCTTCACCGTCACCACCCGGCGTGCGCTGCCGACCGAGCAGATCCCCCCGCACCTGGCCGGCGTGGTGGGGACCGCCATCGAGGTCCGGCAGGTCGAGGCGTGGGAGGCCGCGCAGGCCGACGGCGGGCGGACGGGCACGGTCGTCGTCGAGATCGTCGGCGCCCCGGTCCGGGTGACGGGACGCACGTCCCTGACCGTCTCCGGCCCCGGCGCGTGCACGCTGACCTACGAGGGCGACGTCCGGGCGGCGGTCCCCCTGTTCGCCGCCCCGGTCGAGGCCGCGGCCGCCCAGGCCGTGCGCGCCGCGCTCGACGCGGAGGCCGCCGTCGCGCGGTCGTGGCTCGCGCGCGACGCCGCCGACGGGCGCGACCGGACCGCCTGACGGCGACTGCGCTGGGTGCGCGGGAGGACATGTCCGGCAGGTCCGGCACCGGTTCGCCGGCGCGCCACCAGGGGGCGACCCGCGGTCGCCGACCACTCCTCGGAGCACCGGCCCGCCCAGGTCACGGACCGGCTCCCCCGCCGTAACGATTGGGTAACGTGGGAGCGGTGGGAAATCGCCCTGACCTGCGACGACGCCCCTATGGGACCGCTACCACCCAGATGGCCGACACGGGGCTCCTTGACACTCGACCATGATGCCGACGAAGGTGTCACCCAGCGCGTGGGAACGCTCCCGCGGACGACCACGGGAATCCCACGTCGGGGCCCGACGGCCCCACGCGCGACGCCCGTCGCGGCCCCTGCGGCGTACGGGTGCCGGGTGGACACCAGGGGTACGGCGACGTCGCCGTCCGACTGACAAGGGAGTCACAGTGCGCAAGACCACACGCAAGGCGTGGGCGCTCGCGGCCGGTGTGACGGGCATCGCCCTCATCGCCTCCGCCTGCTCCGGCAGCAACGACGCGGGCGAGGGCGAGGACTCGGGCGACGGCGGCAACGTCACGCTCACCGTCGCCACGTTCAACGAGTTCGGCTACACCGACGAGATGTTCGACCGCTACGAGGCCGAGAACCCCGGCGTCACGGTCGAGCAGAAGCGCGCGGCGACGGCGGACGAGGCCCGCGAGAACCTGAACAGCCGCCTGGCTGCCGGTTCCGGCACCTCGGACATCGAGGCGGTCGAGGTCGACTGGCTCCCCGAGCTCATGGAGTTCCCCGACAAGTTCGAGGACCTCACGTCGCCCGACGTCGAGGGCCGCTGGCTGGAGTGGAAGACCGAGGCCGCCACGACCGCCGACGGCAAGCTCATCGGCTACGGCACCGACATCGGCCCGCAGGGCATCGCGTACCGCGCCGACCTGTTCGAGGCCGCCGGCCTGCCGGCCGACCGCGAGGCCGTCGCCGAGCTCCTCGGTGGCGCCGACGCCACGTGGGAGAAGTTCTTCGAGGTCGGCAAGACCTACACGGGCGCCACGGGCAAGCCCTTCTACGACTCGGCCACCGCCATCTACCAGGGCATGGTCAACCAGGAGAAGGCCGCGTACGAGGACCCCGAGACCGGCGAGATCATCGCCGCGGACAACCCGCGCGTGAAGGAGATGTTCGACCAGGTCGTCCAGGCCTCGGTCGGCGACAACCTGTCGGCGCACTTCGAGCAGTGGAGCGACGACTGGACGGCCTCGTTCCAGAACGACGGCTTCGCGGTCATGCTCGCCCCGGGCTGGATGCTCGGTGTCATCGAGGGCAACGCCGCCGGCGTCACCGGCTGGGACTTCGCCGACGTCTACCCCGGCGGTGCCGGCAACTGGGGCGGCTCGTACCTGACGGTCCCGTCGCAGGGTGAGAACGTCGAGGAGGCCAAGAAGCTGGCCGCCTGGCTGACGGCGCCCGAGCAGCAGATCGAGGCGTTCGAGAACAAGGGCACGTTCCCGAGCCAGATCGAGGCGCAGGAGTCGGAGGCGGTCCAGTCGGCCACCAACGAGTTCTTCAACAACGCCCCGGTGGGCACGATCCTGGCGAACCGCTCGAAGGGCATCGAGGCCCCGTTCAAGGGCCCGAACTACTTCACGGTCCAGACGGCGATGAGCAACGCGCTCGTCCAGGTGGACGTGAACGGCGAGCCCGCGGAGGCCGGCTGGGAGTCGTTCCTCCAGGTCGTCAACGGCCTCGGCTGACGTCGATCTGAGCCTGGGGCCGGGTCGGTGGTGAC
>NZ_JBHUZW010000147.1:0-8503 GCF_042667215.1 Cellulomonas sp. NPDC057328
CCCCTGAGGAGCCACCGGCACCGGATCAGGGGGCGGCGCGCCCGGCGGGCGCGAGCGCGGCGGCGCCGGCCGCCGCCGGGTCGCCCGGCCCGCCGGACGCCGCGGCGTCGACCTGGTCGAAGAACGCCACCTCGTGCTCGCACGAGCGGACGAACGCCGCCAGCATGCGTGCGCGCGTGCCCGCCCCCACCTCGAGCGCCGCGGCGTCGCACAGCCGGCGCGCCGTGTCCGCCGCCGCCGCGAAGTCCGGGTCGCCGTAGGTGGCGACCCAGTCGCCGTACGGGTGCGCCGCGACGTCGCCGGCCCGCGCGAGGATGCGCGCGCCGATGTCGGCGTAGAGCCAGTAGCAGGGCAGCACGGCGGCGGTGAGCTCCGCGTACGAGCCGCGCGCGCCGACGGCCAGCAGGTGGTCCGTGTACGCGGTCGTGACCGCGGACGCCGGGCCGCCCCACGCCCGCCCCGCACGCGACAGCCGGTCGCGGTGCAGCTGCGCCTCGACGTCGAGGCAGCGGCTCGCGCCGCGCGCCCAGAACGCCTGCGCGGGACCGTCGGGCGCCAGCTCGCTCGCCCGCGCGAGCACGCGCGAGTACGCCGCGAGGTACAGCGCGTCCTGGTGCAGGTACGCCTCGAACGCGTCGCTCGCGAGCGTGCCGTCCGCCAGCGCACGGACGAACGGCAGGTCGTCGCACGCCGCGCGCAGGTCCGCCACGGCGTCCCACGCCGCGTCGCCGAAGGGGCGCGCGCCCAGGGTCGGCGCGTGGTGCAGGTGGTCCACCGGTCCGCGCCCGGAGCCGACCGCGAGCGCCTCCCCCGCCGCGATCGCGCCCGTGAGCCACGCCTTGGCCTCGCGCACGGCCGTGACCCAGTCGGGACGGCGCGGGCGCAGGGCGGCGACGGCCGCGGACAGCGAGCAGCCGGTCCCGTGCGTGGACGTCGTCGCGACGCGCACCGCGTCGAGCTCGACGACCGTCGTCGCGTCGACGACCGCGTCGGGGCTCGCGTCACCGTCCAGGTGCCCGCCCTTGAGCAGCACCGTCACCTCCGACGCCTGCGCGAGGCGACGCGCCTGGCCGACGGCTTCGCGCCACGTGCGCGCGGTCGGCTCGCCGAGCAGCACGCCGAGCTCGGGCAGGTTCGGCGTGACGAGGTCCGCGTGCGCCACGAGCCGGCGGACGGCCTCCTCGGCGTCGCGGTCGAGCAGACGGTCGCCGCTCGTCGCCACCATCACCGGGTCGAGCACCACGACGGGTGGACGCGTGCGCGTGAGCCACGCCGCGACCTCGTCCGCGACGGCGCGCGTGCCGAGCATGCCGATCTTCACGGCGTCGACCGTGACGTCGTCGCTCACCGCGTCGAGCTGCGCGCGCAGGAACGCGACGTCGGGCACGTGGACGGCCCGGACGCCGTGCGTGTTCTGCGCGACGAGCGCCGTGACGACGGCCATCCCGTAGGCGCCGTGCGCCGCGAACGACTTGAGGTCCGCGTGGATGCCCGCGCCCCCGGTGGGGTCGGTGCCGGCGACGGACAGGACGCGGACGCGGTGCGCGCTCACCGGGTCACCGCCGGCACCGCGGCACGGGCCCAGGCGTCGACGAGCGCCGCGGCGGCGCCGCCGGGGTCGGGCGCCGCGCACACGGCGCTCACCACCGCGAGGGCGTGCGCGCCGGCCCGGCGCAGCGTCGGCGCGTCCGCGGCGGACAGCCCGCCGATCGCCACGACGGGCAGCGCGGTGGCGTCCGCCACCGCGCGCACGCCGTCCGCCCCGAGCGCCGGCCCGGCCTCGGGCTTGGTCGGCGTGAGGCGCACCGGTCCGGCGCCGACGTAGTCCGCTCCCGCGGCCTCGGGCAGGAGGCCGGGGCGGCCGACGGACACGCCGACCACCGCGTCGGGGCCGAGCAGCGCGCGCGCGTCGGCCACCTCCAGGTCGGACCGGCCGACGTGCACGCCGTCGACGCGCGCACCGCGCGACCGGGCGGCCAGGGCCACGTCGGCACGGTCGTCCACGAGCAGCACCGCGGGCGGCGCGTCGCGCAGGGCGTCGGCGACGGCGACCGCGAGCGCGACCTGGTCGCGGACGCCGGCGTGCTTGGCGCGCAGCTGAACGGTGCGGACCCCGGCGCGCACGGCGGCCAGCGCGACGGCGGCGGGCGCGTGCCCGGCCGCGGCGCACACGTCGGCGTCGAGCACGAGGTACACGCCGTCGGGCAGCCGGCTCATGCGGGCACCGCCACGCGCGCCGCGACGACGAGCCGCTCGGCGAGGTCCGCGCCGGTGAGCGCGTGCAGCTCGTCCAGCAGCGCCGGGACGAACGAGCCCGGCCCCCGGGCCACCTGCGCCGCACGCTCGGCCGCCACCCCCAGCGCCGTGCTGGCACCCGCACCGGCGGTGAGCGGGTCCGTCACGGCGGCGAACGCCGCGACGAGCCCGCCGAGCGCGCACCCCGCGCCGGTCACGGTGGTGAGCAGGCGGTCGCCGACGGCGAGCCGCACCCGCGTGCGCCCGTCGGTGACGAGGTCGACGGGCCCGCTGACCGCGACCGCGCCGCCCGTGCGGAGGGCCAGCGCGTCGGCCGCCTCCGCCGCGGCGTCCACCTCGTCCCCGGCGTCGACGCCGCGCCCGGCGGTGGTCAGGCCCGCGAGCGCGCGGACCTCGCTGGCGTTGCCGCGCACGACGGCCGGTCGCTCCGCCACCAGGCGGGCCGCGAGGCGGGTGCGGACCGACAGCACGCCGACGGCGACGGGGTCGAGCACCCACGGCGTGCCGGCACCGGCGGCGACGGCGACGGTCGGCGCGACCGCCGCCCGCTGGTCGGGACCGAGGGTGCCGAGGTTCACGAGCACGGCGCCCGCGACCGCAGCCAGCTCCTCGGCCTCACCGGGTGCCGAGGCCATGGCCGGCGACGCGCCGATCGCGAGCAGGGCGTTCGCCACGAGGTTCGTCGTCACCTCGTTGGTCAGGCACTGGACGAGCGGGGTCCGGGCCCGCAGGTCGTCGAGGGCGAGCCCCGCGCGGGCGGCGAGGTCCTCGGGCGGGCAGGGGACGGCAGGCGTCGTCATCGCGACATCCCTTCGCTCGTGCTAACGAGATCAGGTTCGACGGGTGTGATCTCAGCCCTGCCTGGTGCAGGGCACCCCGTGTCGCCGGCCACCGTAGCGCAGCGCGGGCCCCGCGCGGACATACCGGACCACCTGGCGGACCCGGCCGGTCGGGCGGCCGGGCGGGAGGCCGCCGTGCCCGGGGACGACGACGGGGGTGGGCCCCGTGGACCCACCCCCGTCGCCGCGCGCACGGGTCAGCGACGCACGGTCACCGTCCGGCTGGTGCTGCCCTCGACGTTCGCCGCGTCGTCCGGCACGAACACCGCGGTGAGCCGGTGCGTGCCGCGGCCGAGGTCGCGCGGCAGCGTGCCGACCGCGATGCCGAGCACGACGTCGGCCCGCGCCACGACCCGGTCGCCCTCGCGCAGCTCCACCGTGCCCGAGGGCAGGCGGAGCGTGTCGAGGCGGACCGTGGCGACCCACGCCGACGGCAGGAACGCGAACGGCGAGGAGAGCACGTTCAGCGTGGTGCTGCTGCCGACCTTCTCGACCGTCACCGTGACCGGCGCCGACTCCGAGCCGCCGACCGTGTCGGTGCCGGCGTACCGGGCGACGACGTCGTACGTCCCGGCCGGCGTGCCCGCCGGCAGGGTCAGCCGGGCCTGGCCGCCGCGCAGCGGCGCCGTGCCGAGCACGGTCTCCCCCGCGACGAACGTGACCTCGCCGGTGACGGGCGCGTCGGCCGTCACCCGCGCCGTCAGGCGCACCCGCGGCGCGAGGTCGCCGTGCACCTGGCTGTCCGGCTCCGCGGTGAGCGTCGTCGTGGACGCGGGCAGGCCGGCCTCGACGACCAGCGGCACCGTCACCGTCGTGCCGCTCGGCTGCGCCACGAGGGTCAGCGTCCGCGTCCCGGGCTCGGTGCCCGCGGGCACCGTGACCGTGACCGCGCCCGACGCGTCGGGCCCCTCACCCCGGGTCAGCGTGGCGGTCCCCAGCGCGACGTCGTCGAGGCGCACCTCGAGCGACGTGTTGTCCGGCGCACCGAGGCTCGTGAGGTTGAGCCCGGTGACGGGGAACGTCATCTCCGCGCCGGCCTCGACCGGGTCGAGCGCCGGCACGCCGACCGCCCGCTCCCGGAAGTCCGGCGTGAGGCCGGGGTTCGCCTGCAGGTACGCGATCCACGCGTCCCGGTCGACGAGACCGGAGTCCGCCGTGTCCTGCCCGTCCTCGAAGACGCGGAAGTTGTCGCCGCCCTGCGCGAGGAACGAGAAGGTGCCGATCCGGTACTCGGCGTCCGGGTCGAGCGGCGCGCCGTCGACCGTCACCGACGTGATGCGGTCGCCCTGCGGACGGGACGCGTCGTACGTGTACGAGACGTTGTCCGACAGCCCCAGCTGGAGGTAGGGCCGGCTCGGGACGTTGCCGTCCTCGTCCGTCTGCCACTGCTGCTCGAGCATCGTCTCGACCTGGGCGCCCGTGAGCGTGGTCGTCCAGAGGTTGTTCACGAACGGCAGGACCGCGTTGGCCTCGGCGTACGTGATCGTGCCGTCCGGGGCCTGGAACAGCTCGTTGCGCAGGCCGCCGGGGTTGACGACGCCAATCTGCGCGCCGCCCCGCTCCGGGGCGTCGAGCGTGTCGAGCAGCGCGTCCGCGACGAGGTTGCCGAGCGTGGACTCGCGGCTGCGGTCGTCGCGGCCCGTGCTCGGCAGCGGGCCCGGGCCGACGTAGCGGCCGTCGACGTAGGAGCCGCCGGCGTACGCGGTCGTGATGTCCGCCGTCACCGAGCCCACCGGCTGGTTGCCGACCTCGGCCGCGTACGCGAGCGCCGCGGCGACGATGCCCTGCACCTCGGCCACGCGCGGGAAGGCCGCGACGAGCTCGGCGTCCGCCGTGGTGGTGCGCGCGACGTTCTCCGCCGTGGACGCCGTCACCTCGCCGGACCCGCGGTCGTAGGTCAGGACGACCTTGCCGAGGAACTCGCCGTAGGAGCCGGTCTGCAGCACCGGCCGCGTCCCGTCCTCGCCCGGCACGGGCGCCTGCCACGCGTACTGCTTGTGCGTGTGCCCGGTGAAGATGACGTCGACCGCGGCGGACGTCCCCGTGACGATGTCGGCGAAGGCGCCGCCCGCGGCGACCTCCTCCTCGAGCGTCGCGCCGTCGGGCGTGCCCGCACCGGCGCCCTCGTGGTACTCGGCGACGAGCACGTCGGCCTCGCCGTTCGCCTCGTCGCCGTCGGTCAGCTGCGCCGCGACGCGGTTGACCGCCTCGACGGGGTCGCCGAACTCGAGCGACGCGACGCCGCCCGGGCTGACGAGCGTGGGCGTCTCCTGCGTGACGGCGCCGATGACACCGACCGTGACGCCGGCCATGTCGAGCAGCGCGTACTCGTCGAGCGCCGGGGTGGTGGTGCCCGCCTGGTAGACGTTCGCGCCCAGGTAGGGGAACTCGGCGTTCTCGCCGCCCGCGATCACGCGGTCGACGAGGTCGTCGTACCCGCCGTCGAACTCGTGGTTGCCCACGGCCGACGCCGCGAGGTCGAGTGCGTTCAGCACGTCGATGGTCGGCTGGTCCCGCTGGACGGAGGACGCGAACAGCGACGCGCCGATGTTGTCGCCCGCGGAGAGGAACGCCGCCGCGCCGCCCGCCGCCTCGGCCGCCGCGCGCTGCTGCTCGACCGTGCCCGCCACCTTGACGGTGTTGCCGTCGATGCGGCCGTGGAAGTCGTTGACGTTGAGGAACGTCAGGTCGACCGGGCCCGTGTTCGCGTCGCCGACCGTGAGGCCGACCACCACCGGGTCGTGGTCCGACGACCGGTACGGGCCCGGGTCGTGGTACGTCGTGCCGTGGTAGCCGTAGCGGCTGTACTCGAGCGCGATGGACTCGCCGGCGTTGATCTCCCAGACGTCGGCACCCGTCGCGCGGCCCGCGGCGGCCTCGTTGAGCAGCACGTGGTCGAGCGAGCCCGACAGGCCCTGGAACGAGTAGCTCCACTGCCCGGGCGCGAGCGTGCTCACGGCGTCGACGTAGCCGGCGTCGTAGAGCACCTGCAGCGGGTCCTCCCGCGTGTAGGCGTTGAAGTCGCCGACGAGCGCGACGGCCTCGGCGTCACCCTGCACGGTCGGCACCCAGTCCCGCAGCGCCGTCGCCTGCCGGACGCGCGACTCGTTCGACGCGCCCTGGCCGTCGCCGGCGTCCGCGTCGCCCGGCCACGGGCCGGCCGAGCCCTTGGACTTGAAGTGGTTGACCACGACGAGGACCGCCTCGCCGCCGCCCACGGGCGTGAACGCCTGCGCGATCGGCTCGCGCGCGTTCTGGAACGCCTCGCCGTCGTCGCTCTGGTCACCGAGGGCGCGCGAGGCGCCCGTGGGGGACACCGCCGCCGGCTGGTAGATGAGCGCGTTCGTGATGACGTCCTGGCCGGACGGGTCCGGCAGCTCGTCCGACGACGGCACGAACGCCCAGCGCTCCTCGCCGGCCGCCGCGTTGAGCGCCTCGACCAGCGTCGCGAGCGCCTCGTCGGCCACACCGTCGACGCGCGCGGAGTTCTCGATCTCGAGCAGCCCGACGACGTCCGCGTCGAGGCCGTTGATCGCCGCGACGATCTTCTCCTGCTGGCGGGCCAGGTCGTCCGGGTCCCAGGCGCCGCGCTGGTCGCAGCCCTCGTCCACCGTGACCGGCTCGCCGCCCGGGGTCGTGTACGCCTCGCACGACGGCGTCTGCGCGCCGAGCGTCGTGAAGTAGTTGAGGACGTTGAACGACGCGACGGACACGTCGCCGCCGACGGCCTCGGGGGCCGCCGTGCGGTCGTCCTCGAACGTCGCCGGAGCCGTGCCGCCTGCCGTCAGCGGGGCCGTCGGGTTCAGCTTCCAGGCGTTGTTGCGGTAGTCGACGACCACCGGGGCGACGAACTGGACCGCCGCGCCGACGCGGACCGGGTTCTCGGTGGAGACGTACGGCGGCGTGAGGCCGCCCGCGTCCTGGCCGAGGAAGTTCGTCGTCGCACCGTCGTCGAGCGTGACGCGGCGCGCGGCGTTGTCGGCGGCCACCGCGGCGGCCTCCGGCGTGCCGGGGCGCGCAACCTCGGTCGGCTGCAGCAGCGGCGTCGTGCCGGTCGCGAGCCCCACCTCGCCGTACTGGTTGGTGGAGTAGGTGTTGGAGACCGTGAGGTCGCCCGTCGGCAGCAGGAGCATCGACTCGAGCGCCTCGCGCGTCGCGTCGTCGGCGGGCCACGCGCCCTCGACGGGCGCCGGGGCCGGGGCCGGGTCGAGCACCGCGACGTCGGCGGCCGCGCCGACCGTCAGCTGCGTGAGGCCGTTGAACTCGGCGACCTCGCCCGTGACCCGCAGGTGCTGGCCGACCTGCACGTCCCCGGCGGTGGCGGCCGAGAAGACGAAGAGCGCGTCCGACGACGTCCGGCCGGCGGGGGCGCCGCCACCCGTGCCGGGCGTCTGCAGGACGTACCCGCGGAAGCCGCCCGTCGGGTACGCGGCGGTCACGACACCGGTCGTGGTGACGCGCTCCCCCACGTGCGGCGACGCGGGGCCGGTGCCCTGGATCTCGTTGATCGTGCGCGCGGTCGGGTCGGTCGGCTCCGGCTCCTCGCCCGGGTCCGCACCGGCGGCGGCCGGCGTCGGCGCGCCGACCGCGAAGTCGGCCGCGTTGTCCGCCGTGTTCGTGCCGTCGGCGTCGCGCGACGCCGACGTCGCGTTGCCCGTGCCCGGCGCGGGTGCCGAGCCGGCGAAGGAGGAGGCGTTCGCGCCGTAGCCGACGAGGTCGACCACCGCGGGGACGTCCGCGCACCCCGTGCCGCAGGTGAGCGCCTGCGGCGAGGACGTCAGCGCGACCTTGCCCGCGCTGCCGCTCATCGCGATGGTGCCCGTCACGTCGGGCGCGAGGTCGACGGTGCCGCCCGACCCCCGCGCCTGCCCGACGAGCAGGTGCCCGCCCGCCGGGACGCTCGCACCGGTCAGGCGCGTCACCTGCCACGACGCGCCGGCGGCCGACGCGTACTGCACCGCCCAGCCCGACACGTCGACGGGCGTGTCGCCCGGGTTGTACAGCTCGACGAAGTCCTGCTTCAGGGTAGCGCCGCTGTTGCCGCCGCCCCCGTAGACCTCCGAGATGACCACCGGGGCGTCCGGTGAGACGGCGGCCTGGGCCGCCCCTGCCGTGACGACGCCACCGGTGAGCATGAGCCCGAGCGCGGTCAGCGCCCCGGTGGTCGTCCGTCCTCGTGCGTGCACGCGAGTCTCCTTCGTCGGGGCACTGGGTGCTGCTGGGGTGGTGCGGGTGCTGCGGCGGCGACGCCGCAGCGGAGGGGTGCCGCGCGACGCTGCGCAGCGAAACGGCCGCTCGTGGCGGCCGTGGTCCACCCTGCGTGGTTCGTCCGCTCCGCCGCAACTACCCGACAGTAACCATTCGGTGAACTCGTCCCATGATGTCGGGTTCGCCGCGCGGCGTCGGGC
>NZ_JBHUZW010000148.1:0-8377 GCF_042667215.1 Cellulomonas sp. NPDC057328
GGGCCGGGGCGGGGTCAGCTGCCGGCGAACGCCTGCTCGGCGTTGGCGTTCGACTCGTCGAGCAGCGCCTGCATGCGCGGCTGCACCTCGGCGAGGTAGTCGGCGGCCGTCTGCTCGCCGTCGAGGACCGGCTGGATGTTGGTCCACAGCTCGTCGTACCAGGCGGCGCCGTACGTGTACGCGGCCGGCATCGCGCGGCCGTAGTCCTGCACGATGTCGAGGAACTCCTTGCGGTTGGCCGGCTCCGCGTCGGGGGCGGCCGCCCACTCCTCGGCGACGTCGACCAGGTTGGGCACCTGGATGTTCGCGTCGACGAGCGTCTGCTGCGCCTCGGCGTCCGCGGACAGGTACGTGACGAGCTGCACCGCCTCGTCGGGCATGTCGGTCGTGCCCGAGACGCCGATGCCGAGGGAGCCGATCCACGTGCCCGAGCCGCCGTCGCCGAGCGTCGGCCAGGGGATGAGGTCGTAGTCGAACTCGAGCTCGTTGTAGACGCTGACGTCCCACGGGCCGACGGGGAAGAAGCCGATCTCTCCGGCCATCCAGCGCTGGTAGGTGTCGAGCGTCGCGGCGTCCGCCGCGGACGGGGTGACGCCGTCGACCGTCGTGAGGTCGGCGAACTCCTGGAGCGCCTCCGCGAACTCGGGGGTGTCGACGGTGACCTCGGTGCGGTCCTCGTTGACGAAGTCGCCGCCGTTGCTCCACACCACGGACTGCAGGTTCCACTGGACGTTCGGCCCCGTGCCCCACTGGTCGATCGCGCCGTCGCCGTCCGTGTCGGTGGTCAGCTGCTGGCAGATGGCGACGTACTCGTCCCACGTGAGGGGGACGTCCGGGTCGGGCAGCGGGATGCCCGCGGCCTCGAACATCGTCTTGTTGTAGCCGAACGCGAACGGGCCGACGTCCTTGGGCAGCCCGTACAGGCGGCCCTCCGGCGTGCCCTGGAGCTCGCCGTCGAACCGGTAGGAGTCGACGCCGTACTCCCAGATGTTGTCGAGGTCGACCCCGAGCTCGTCGACCTGGTCGGTGATGTCCATGAGGACGCCCGAGGCGACGTAGGACTGGAGGTTGGCCTGCTCGATGTAGAACACGTCGGGCACGTTGTTGCCCGCGACGGCGGCCTGGAGCTTCGTCGCGTACTGGTCGGCGTCGGTGACGATGACCTCGACGTCCACGCCGGTGTCCTCGGTGAACTTGTCGATGGCCGCCTGGTAGGCCGCCTTCTCGTCCGGTCCGCCGCGGAACATGAACGTCAGCGACCCGCTGTCGCCGCCGCTGCCGCCGTCGCCGCTGCACGCGGTGAGCGAGAGCGCCCCGACGAGCGCGGTGCACGCCATGCCGACGGCCAGCCTGCTCTTCTTCATCTGCCTGCCTCCCTGTCGTGGGTCGGTCAGGTCACGCCGGTCGGGGCGGCTCCCGGCGCGTGCCGGGGAGGCGACGCACCTGCGCGTCGGCCGTCCGCTCCTGCTGGTCGTCGTTGACCTCTCCGATGCTGACAACGTCGTCCTACAACGTTGATCTACAACGTTGCACAAGGTGGCACGGGCGCGCCCGCCGGGTCAAGCCACGATCGGGTAACGCCCCGCGGCGGCATGCTGACCGGCCGGCGATCGCGTCGTTGACGAGGCCGCCGTCTCTCGTGCATGGTGGCCCTACAACGTTGTAGACAGCGCCGCAGGCCCTACGCGCCGCGAGCCACACGAGGAGCACCGACGATGACGTCCGCCCTCACCCCGCCGATGGGGTGGAACAGCTGGGACTGCTACGGCACCACCGTGACCGAGGCGGAGGTCCTGGCGAACGCCCGCTTCCTGGCCGAGCACCTGCTGCCGCACGGCTGGGACACAGTCGTGGTCGACATCGACTGGTCCGACCCCGACGCGCGGCCCCACGGCTACACGCAGGACGCCGCGCTCGTGCTGGACGCGCACGGGTACCCGCAGCCGGCCCCCGGGCGGTTCCCCTCGGCGGCCGACGGCACGGGCTTCACCGCGCTCGCCGCCCGCGTCCACGCGCTCGGGCTGCGGTTCGGCGTCCACGTGCTGCGCGGCATCCCGCGGCGCGCCGTCGCGGCGGCGCTGCCCGTCCCCGGCGACGGCGGCTGGACGGCGGCCGACGTCGCCGACCCCACGTCCACGTGCCCGTGGAACGGCCACATGGTCGGCCTCGACCACGCCCACCCCGGCGCGCAGGCGTGGCTCGACGGCCTCGTCGCGCAGCTCGCGTCCTGGGGCGTCGACTACGTGAAGGTCGACGACATGCTCGCGCCCTTCCACGCCGACGCCGTGCGGGCCTGGGGGACCGCGATCGCGCGCAGCGGCCGCGAGATGGTGCTCTCCCTCTCGCCCGGCACGCGCCTGTCGACGGAGCACCTGCCGGTGCTGCGCGAGCACGCCCAGCTGTGGCGCGTCTGCGACGACCTCTGGGACCGCTGGGAGGACGTGCACGCGAACTTCGCCCGGCTCGCGCGGTGGGCCCCGCACCAGCGCCCCGGCGGCTGGGCGGACGCCGACATGCTGCCGCTGGGCCGCATCGGCATCCGCGCCGAGCGCGGCGAGGACCGGCAGAGCCGGCTCACGGCCGACGAGCAGCGCACCCTGCTGACGCTGTGGGTCATGGCGCGCTCGCCGCTCATGATGGGCGGCGACCTGCCGACCAGCGACCCCGCGACGGTCGCGCTGCTCGCGACGCCCGCCGTCGGGCACGTCCTGCGCACCGGCGTCGACGGGCGCGAGCTGCTGCGCGAGCCGGCGGCCACGGACCTCGGCGCGGGCCGCACCGACGCCGGCGAGGTCGTCGTCTGGGCCGCGCGCGCCGGCGACGGTACGCACACCCGGTACGTGGCGGTGTTCTGGACCGGCGCGCACCCGCGCACCGAGCACCTCGCGCTGTCGTCGCTGGTCGGCGACGCCGACGCCCGCGCCGGCCGCTGGGCCGTGCGCGACCTGTGGACCGGCGCCGCCCTGCCCGACCCCGTCCCCACGGGCTGGGAGCCCGAGGGGCGCCTCGACCTCGAGGTGCCGGCGCACGGCGTGCGCTGGCTCGCCCTCGACCCCACCGACCACCCCGCCCCCGCCGCACCGGGGCCGCACCACCGACAGGAGCCGTCATGATCCCCGTCCGCCTCACGCTCGACCCCGCGTTCCGGGTCGGGCCCGTCCGCCGGCGCACGTTCGGCTCGTTCGTCGAGCACCTCGGGCGCTGCGTCTACACCGGCATCCACGACCCGGGGCACCCCACCGCCGACCAGGACGGCTTCCGCAAGGACGTCCTCGAGCTCACGCGCGAGCTCGGCGTGTCCACCGTGCGCTACCCGGGCGGCAACTTCGTCTCCGGCTACCGCTGGGAGGACGGCGTCGGCCCCGTCGAGCAGCGTCCGCGCCGCCTCGACCTCGCGTGGCACTCGACCGAGCCGAACACGGTCGGCACGGACGAGTTCATGCGCTGGGCCGCGCTCGCCGAGGTCGAGCCGATGATGGCCGTCAACCTCGGCACGCGCGGCGTCCAGGAGGCCGTCGACCTGCTCGAGTACTGCAACGTCCCCGGTGGCACCGCCCTGTCCGACCTGCGCCGCGCGAACGGCGCCGCCGACCCGTACCGCGTGCGCATGTGGTGCCTCGGCAACGAGATGGACGGGCCCTGGCAGACCGGCCACAAGACCGCCCTCGAGTACGGCCGCCTCGCCGCCGAGACGGGCCGCGCGATGCGGATGGTCGATCCCTCGATCGAGCTCGTCGCGTGCGGCTCGTCGAGCTCGTCGATGGAGACGTTCGGCGAGTGGGAGCGCGTGGTGCTCACGGAGGCGTACGACCAGGTCGACTACGTCTCGGCGCACGCCTACTACTGGGAGGAGGACGGCGACCTCGGCTCGTTCCTCGCCTCCGCGGTCGACATGGACCACTTCGTCGAGTCGGTGACCGCCACCGCGGACGCCGTGCGCGCCGCGCAGAAGAGGAGCAAGCGCATCCACATCTCGTTCGACGAGTGGAACGTCTGGTACCAGAGGCGTGCCGAGTCCCGTCCGCCGAGCGGCGACGACTGGCCCGTCGCGCCCGTCCTGCTCGAGGACCGCTACGACGTCGCCGACGCCGTGGTCGTGGGCAACCTGCTCATCAGCCTGCTGCGGCACAGCGACCGCGTGCACGCCGCGTCGCTCGCGCAGCTGGTCAACGTCATCGCGCCGATCATGACCGAGCCGGGCGGGCGCTCGTGGAAGCAGACGATCTTCCACCCCTTCGCCGCGGCGTCCCGGTACGCCACGGGCGACGTGCTGCGCGTCGCGATCGACGCACCGACCTACGAGACGGCCCGCTACGGCGACGCCGCGCTCGTCGACGCCGTCGCGACCCGCGACGAGGAGACCGGCGACGTCACGCTGTTCGCCGTCAACCGCTCGACCGGCGCGCCCGCCGTCCTCGACGTCGACCTGCGCGCGCTGCCGGGGCTGCGGCTCGTCGAGGCGACGACGCTCGCGAACCCGGACCACCGCTGGTCGGCCACCGCGGACGACGACTCCTCGGTCGCACCGCGGGCCAACACGACCGCCGAGGTCGCCGACGGCCGCCTGCGCGTGCAGGTGCCGCCGGTGTCGTGGAACGTCGTGCGGCTCGGCACCCGCGTGTGAGCACGCGCCTCGCCCGCGCCGCCGTCGCCCTCGTGGCGGCGGCGGCGCTGGCGGCGTGCGGCGCCACCGGCCCGTCCGGTCCCGCGGCGACGGACCTCGACCCCGCCGGCGACGTGCGCGCGCACGACCCCGCGCTGGTCGTGGGGGAGGGCGACGAGCCCTGGTACGTGTTCTCGACGGGCGACGTGCGCGTCGGCGCCGGCTCGCCGCAGGTGCGCCGGTCCGTCGACGGGGGGCGGACCTGGGAGGACGCGGGGACCGTGTGGGACGCCGCGTCCCGCCCGCGATGGGTGTACGAGCGGGTCCCCGGGGTGCAGAACTTCTGGGCACCGGAGGTCGTCGAGCACGACGGCACCTGGTACCTCTACTACGCGGCGTCGACGTTCGGGTCGAACCGCTCCCTGATCGGTCTCATGACCAGCCCGACGCTCGACCCGGACGACCCCGCGCACGCGTGGACGGACCGCGGCGAGGTGATCGCGTCCGAGCCGGGGCGGGACGACTGGAACGCCATCGACCCGAGCGTGCTCACGGTCGACGGCACGCCGTGGATGGCGTTCGGCTCGTTCTGGGGCGGCATCCAGCTCGTCGAGCTGACCTGGCCGGAGGGCACCCGCGCGGACCCGGCGGCCGACCCGGTGACGATCGCGCGCCGCATCGGCGCCGAGAACGCGATCGAGGCGCCCACCCTGGCCGAGCGCG
The DNA here is from genome assembly GCF_042667215.1 of Cellulomonas sp. NPDC057328. NCBI lineage: Bacteria > Bacillati > Actinomycetota > Actinomycetes > Micrococcales > Cellulomonadaceae > Cellulomonas > Cellulomonas sp. NPDC057328. The sequence continues at coordinate 5,327 of NZ_JBHUZW010000148.1, forward strand.
ACGGCTGGTTCTACCTGTTCGTCTCCCGCGACTCCTGCTGCCGGGGGTCGGACTCCACCTACAGCACGGCCGTCGGCCGGTCCCGCGAGGTCACCGGCCCGTACGTGGACCGCGCGGGCCGCGCCATGACGCAGGACGGCGGCGAGGTCCTGCTCACCACGCGCGGCGACCGGGTCGGCCCGGGCGGGGAGTCGTACTCGCGCGGGTACCTCGCGCACCACTGGTACGACGCCGCCGACGGCGGCGAGATCCGCCTCGGCATCCGCGAGCTCGCGTGGGACGAGGACGGGTGGCCGGTCGCGTCCACGCGCGAGGAGCAGGCCGCGGACCGCGACTGACCGCCCGGCCGGCGGTCATCGCCCCGACCCGACCCCTGGCTCCGTCCCGGGACCCACACCCCCACCGGCACGTCGAACCGGTCGTCGTGCAGCACCCGCGCGCCGGCACGGTGCACGACGACCGGTTCGACGCCGCCGGGGAGCCGTCAGCGGCCGGCGGGGGGCGGCCGGCGGGGCGTCAGCGGCCGGTGAGGCGGCGGCGCAGGGCGCGGAGGACCACCGCACCGGCCCACGCCAGCCCGGCGAGGCTCGCCGCGTTGGCCCCGCGGCGGGCGTGGCGGCGCCGGCCGCGGAACTCGCGCACGGGCCAGCCCGCCTCGGCGGCGTGCCGGCGCAGGCGCCGGTCGGGGTTGATGGCGCACGGGTTGCCGACGGTCGACAGGATCGGCACGTCGTTCGTCGAGTCGCCGTACGCGTGGCACAGCGCCAGGTCGTACCCCTCGCGCTCGGCGAGCGCGAGCACGGCGCTGGCCTTGGCCTCGCCGTGCAGCAGGTCGCCCACCAGGCGGCCCGTGTAGTAGCCGTCCTCGTGCTCCGCGATGGTGCCGAGCGCGCCCGACGTGCCGAGCCGGCGCGCGATGAGCTCGCCGATCTCCACGGGCGTCGCCGTCACCAGCCACACCGCGTGCCCGGCGGCGAGGTGCGCGTCGAGCAGCGCCCGCGTGCCGGGGTAGATGCGCAGGCTCAGCACCTCGTCGTAGACGTCCTCGGCGATGGCCGTGACCTCGGCGACGGAGTGGCCGCGCATGATGGACAGCGCGCGCGACCGGATCTCGTCGATCTGCTCGCGGTCCTCGCCGAACGCCTGGTAGCGCGCCTGCTGGAACGCGAACACGACGATGTCGCGCTTGCGGAAGAACCCGCGCCGGTACAGCCCCACGGCCAGGTGGAACGCGCTCGCGCCGCGGATGATCGTGTTGTCGACGTCGAAGAACGCCGCCACGCGCGTCCCCTCCGGGACGACCTCCGCGACCGGCGTCTCGACGGTGGCCGCGACCACGGGCCCCGTCCCGGCCACGTCCGGGCCGACCACGGCGCCCTCGCCGGTGTCGTCCGCCGCGTGCACCCGGCCACTGTAACGAGGCCCGTGGGTGCGTGGGTGCGCGCCCGGGTGCGGCGGCGCGGCATGATCGGCGTCGACCCGGACCACCAGGAGAGGCGGCGACATGGCGCGGCACCGGATCTTCTCGACGCCCTTCGCGAGCATCTACCCGCACTACGTGACGAAGGTCGAGCGCAAGGGCCGCACGCGGGCCGAGGTGCACGAGGTGATCGCGTGGCTCACGGGCTACGACGAGGCCGGCCTGGCCCGCGTGCTCGAGACCGAGGTCGACCTCGAGACGTTCTTCGCCGAGGCCCCGGCGTGGAACCCCGACGCCGTGCTCATCACCGGCGTGATCTGCGGCGTGCGGGTGGAGGAGATCGAGGACCCGCTCATGCAGCGGATCCGGTACCTCGACAAGCTCGTCGACGAGGTCGCCCGCGGCAAGCGCATGTCGTCGGTCCTGCGGGGCGGTGCGGCCACGCGCACGGGGGACGGCTGACGCCGCGGGCGCCTACCGTGGCGGGGTGAGCGGACCGCAGGACCAGCCGACCCCCGCCGACGCCCCCGGTGCCACCGCGCCCGCGCCGGTCCCCGCCGCCGACGCGCGGCTCGTGCTCTACGGGCGCGCCGGCTGCCACCTGTGCGACGACGCGCGGGCGGTCGTGCGGCGCGTCAGCGCGGCGACGGGCGCGCCGTGGGCGGAGGTCGACGTCGACGTCCCCCTGCCCGACGGCCGCGTCCTGGCCGACGAGCTGGGGGAGCTCGTGCCGGTCGTCGACGTCGACGGCGTGCGCCGCGGGTACTGGCGCGTCGACGAGGCACGCCTGCTGCGGGCCCTCGCCGCGGGACCCCGCTAGGCCCTACCGTGGGCCGCGGCGCCCGGGCCGCCCCGCGACGAGGCGGGACGTGCCGGCCGGGGGCCGTGGGGGGCGACGTGGACGCTCGTGGGGGACGCTCGGGCCGCGGTGCGCAGGTGCCGCCGGCGACGGTCGCACGGCTGCCGGGCTACCTGCGCGCGCTCGAGGCGGTGGCGGCGGAGGGCTGCGTGCTGACGTCGTCCGACGAGCTCGCCGACCGCGTCGGCGTCACGCCCGCGCAGCTGCGCAAGGACCTGTCGTTCCTCGGCTCCTACGGCGTGCGCGGCGTCGGGTACGACGTCGCCCACCTGCGCGAGCAGGTCCGCGTCGTGCTGGGGCTCGCCGACGAGCGGCGCGTCGTGCTCGTCGGCGTCGGCAACCTCGGCCACGCCCTCGCGAACTACGCCGGCATCGCGCAGCGGGGCTTCGCCCTCGTCGCCCTGGTGGACGCCGACCCGCGCGTGGTCGGCACGACCGTCGCCGGGCTGGTCGTGCAGCCGGCCGACCGGCTGGCCGACGTGGTGGCGTCGACGGGCGCGACGATCGCGGTGCTCACGACGCCGGCGACGGTCGCGCAGGACGTGTGCGACCGGCTGGTGGCGGCGGGGGTCGTCGGCATCCTCACGTTCGCGCCGGCGGCGCTGCGCGTGCCGGCGCACGTCGACGTCCGCGCGGTCGACGTGGCGTCCGAGCTGCAGATCCTCGCGTTCCACGAGGCGCGGCGCGCGGCCACGGGCGGGGCCTGACGCCCTGCAGGGCCGGCCCGTCCCGCAGCGTCCGACCGTGCACGCACCGCGGGGCGCGACCGGAC
>NZ_JBHUZW010000149.1:0-7894 GCF_042667215.1 Cellulomonas sp. NPDC057328
GCCCGGGTCCCCGCGGGGACCCGGGCCGGGACGCGGTGCTCACGGGAGCCGGCGCACCCCAGCGCGCCGGCGCCCGTGGGTCAGCGCCAGCCGCCGGAGACGGCCGTGATGAGCTCGCCGTTCGACGTGTCGCCGGACAGCTCCCAGAAGAAGGCGCCGCCGAGACCCTTGTTGCGGGCCCACGTCATCTTCCCGCCGATGGTCTGCGGGGTGTCGTACGACCACCACTGGGTGCCGCAGTGGGCGTACGCGGTGCCGCCGACCGTGCCGGTCGCGGGGCAGCGCTGCTTGAGGACCTTGTAGTCCTCGATGCCCTGCTCGTACGTGCCCGGCGCGGCGCCGGAGGCGGAGCCGCCCGGTGCGGACTGCGTGACGCCGTTCCAGCCGCGGCCGTAGAACCCGACGCCCAGCAGGATCTTGCGCGCCGGGACGCCCTTGGCGATGAGCTTGTTCACCGCCGCCTCGGAGTTGAAGCCCTCCTGCGGGATGCCGGGGTAGGCCGTCAGCGGCGAGTGCGGGGCGGTGGGGCCCGACGGGGCGAACGCGCCGAAGTAGTCGTACGTCATCGGCATGATCCAGTCGAGCTTCTGCGCCGCCGTGGCGTAGTCGGCGGCGTCGATCTTGCCGCCGTTGCTGCCGTCGGCCGTGATGGCCGCGGTGACGAGGTTGTTCTGCCCGAACCGGTTGCGCAGCGCCGTGACGACCTTGTCGAACGCCTGCGGGCCGCTCGAGTCGCACGTGAGGCCGCACGCGTTGGGGTACTCCCAGTCGACGTCGATGCCGTCGAAGACGTCGGCCCAGCGCGGGTCCTCGACGAGGTTGTAGCAGGACTCCGCGAACGCCTGCGGGTTCTGCGCCGCCTGCGTGAACCCGCCCGACCAGGTCCAGCCGCCGAACGACCAGATGACCTTGAGGTGCGGGTGCTTCTTCTTCAGCTCGCGCAGCTGGTTGAAGCTGCCGCGCAGCGGCTGGTCCCACGTGTCGGCGACGCCGTCGACCGACTGCTCGGCGGTGTACGCCTTCTCGTAGTCGGCGTACGAGTCGCCGATGGAGCATCGGCCGCCGGTGGTGTTGCCGAACGCGTAGAGGATGTGCGTCAGCTTCGACGCGGACCCCGAGGTGTCGATGTCCTTGACGTGGTAGTTGCGGCCGTAGACGCCCCACTCGGCGAAGTAGCCGACGACCTTGGCGCCCGCGGGCGGCGGCGTCGTGGGCGTCGGGGTCGGCGTGGGCGACTGGGTCGGCGTCGCCGTGGGCTTCGGCGTGGTGGTGGGCGTGGCGGTCGGCGACGAGGTCGGCGTCCCGCCCGTGCACGCGGCGCCGTTGACGGTGCAGGTGGTGGGACGGACGAACGGGCCGGAGGCGACGTAGCCCCAGGTCTGCGAGGCGCCGGGGGCGAGCGGGCCCGCCCAGCCCTTCTTGGCGGCGCGGTAGGCGGACGTGCCGTTGCGGGTGAGGTCGGCGTCCCAGGCGCTGCTGACGCTGGCGCCGTTGGGGAGCGCGAAGTCCACGGCCCACGAGGGGACGCTCGCGGTCGTGCCGTTGGTGACGGTGACGGCCACCTGGTGGCCGGTCCCCCAGTCGCCCTGGGAGGTGAAGGTGACGGTGACCGCGCCGGCGGCGCTCGCCCCGGGCGCGGCGACGAGCCCGGTGACGAGCACGCCGAGGGCCGTCAGCGCGGCGGCGAGGGTACGCCGTCGCGACGACCCCGGGCGGGGGTGGTGCGCACTGCTCCTGACCATCTCGACTCCCGTCGATTTGTAAGGATGGCGAACAAATAGGACGTGAACGAACGTAGCCCGCAGGAAAAACGGGGTCAATCGTCCTATGACCACCGATATCGATATCGACGGCATCCGGGTGGTGCCCGCAGCAGCACGACACCGCAGGTCAGCAGCGTCGACGTCACTCGATCGGGTGGAAGCCCGCGTCGGCGCCGCACACGACGATCGGGCGCCGCGACGCGCCGAGTCATCGGCCGGGATAACAGAAATCTGCCCCGCATCTGCGGACGACGTCCGGGGCGGGGCGCACGGGCGCCGGGAGGGCGCGGGCCGTCCGAGCAGTCGCGCGGCGCCGTCGGCGCCGCCCCTCAGAGGACGACGACGGTCATCCCCGCGTGCGCGCCGGGCCGCCCCAGCTCGGCGAGCGCCGCCGCGGCGTCGTCGAGGCCGACGGTCCGGCCGACGAGCCCGCCCGGGTCGAGGCGGCCCTCGGCGATCGCCGCGAGCATCTCGGGGTACTCGTGCGCGGCCATGCCGTGGCTGCCGTAGACCTCCAGCTCGTGCGCGACCACGCGGTCCATCGGCAGCGCCGTCGCGGCGTCGTCGCCGAGCAGGAGACCCACCTGCACGTGCCGCCCGCGACGCCGGAGCGCGAGCACGCCGGCCTGCGCGGTCGCCGGGCTGCCGAGCGCGTCGACGGAGACGTGCGCACCGCCGTCCGTGGCGGCCCTCACCTGCGCGGACACGTCGTCCGGGGTGCCGGACCCGGGGTCGAGGACCACGTGCGCGCCGGCCGCCCCCGCCGCCGCGCGCGCGGCCGGCGACGGGTCCACGGCAACCACGTGCGCACCCAGCGACACGGCGACCATCACGGCGGACAGGCCCACGCCGCCGCAGCCCAGCACGACCACCTCGTCGCCCGCGCGCACGCGGCCGTGCACCGTCAGCGCCCGGTACGCCGTCGCGAACCGGCAGCCCAGCGACGCCGCCTCGACGGGCGTCATGCCCTGCGGCACCCGGACGAGGTTCGTGTCGGCGTGGTCGAGCGCGACGAGCTCCGCGAACGACCCCCAGTGCGTGAAGCCGGGCTGCGTCTGGTGCGGGCACACCTGCTGCTCCCCCGCGCGGCACGTCGCGCACGTGCCGCACGCGCACACGAACGGCACGGTGACGACGTCGCCGGGCGCCCAGTCGCGCACGCGCGGACCCACCGCGACGACCGTGCCGGCGAGCTCGTGCCCCGGCACGTGCGGCAGCCGCACGCCGTCGTCGTGCCCCTGCCACGCGTGCCAGTCGCTGCGGCACACGCCCGTCGCGGCGACCCGCACGACGACGCCGTCGTCCGGGCACGCCGGGTCGGGCACCTCCCGCACCACGGGGACGGCTCCGAACTCCTCGACCACGAGCGCACGCACCCGCCGATCCTCCCCCACCGACCACCGCCCGCGCCCACGCCCCCGCCACCCGCCCCCGCTCCGCGCTTGCCCCGACCGCGACCCCACCCGCCGAGGTCGCCGGTTCCGCTCCGAGGTCGCCGGTCGGGACCGGCGACCTGGCCACCGAGCAGGCGACCTCGGCGGGACGGGCTCGGCGGGCGGCTCGGCAGCGGCGGCTCGGCTGGGGCGGGACGGCGGGACGGCCGCTCGGTGGGGGCGTCGGGGGCGGGGGGCGTCAGGGGCGGGTGGCGGTGCGGGTCCGTGCGGCGTGGGCGCGCAGGGACAGGACGACGGCGAGCGGCCAGAGCGCCTGCGCTCCGGCGACGGCCCGCTCGGAGACGCCGGTCCACGCACCACCGGCCGGGCCCACGCCCTGCAGCTCGAGGACGAACCACGTCAGGAGCGCGAGGAGCACGCCGCACGCCGTCAGCGCCACCGCGGGACGTGTCACCGCGGGCGCGGGCCGACGGGCGGCTTCGGGACGACCCGTCGCGGCGCCGCGACGCCACGCCGCCGCCGGCCACAGCGCCAGCGCGCCGAACGCCACGGCGGCCGCGAGCCCGTGGGCCTGCGGTGTCCGGTCCACCGGCAGCGCCGCGACGGCGACCGTGGCCACGCCGCCGAGCGCGTGCAGCAGCCGCCCGGCCCGCGGCAGCGCGCGGGTGCCCAGGGCCGTGACGACGTGGGCGGCGCCGGTGAGCGCGAGCCCCGCCGTCATCACCGCCGGCGCGGTCGCCGTCGTGGCCGCGAGCGCGCTGATCGTCTCCGCGACGGGGTCGAACGCGGGCTGCAGCGCGGCCGCGACGCTCCAGCCGCCGATCATCGCGACCGGCGCGAGCACGGCCGACGCCACCGCCCACGCGGGCACCGCCCCGTCGTCGTCCGCGCCCACGCCACCCCGTCCCGTCCCGGTCACGCCGCCCGCGGCGCCGGTCCGCGCGCCGGGCGCGGCCTCGTCGACGCCCATCCCACCAGCGCCCGCCCGCCCGCGCAGGGCGGGCACCGGCGCGGTGCACCCGTCCGGGCGACCCGATGAGTCCGGCGTGCCGCGCCGGTCGGGCACCAGGAGCGACGCGCACGGCGTCGCCGCGACGACGGGAGCCCCGATGTCCTTCCAGGCCTACCTCGACACCATCGAGGACCGCACCGGCATGACGCCGCGCGCGCTGCTCGCGGTCGCGCACGAGAAGGGCCTGGACGCGCCCGGCACGAAGGCGGCGCAGGTGGTGACGTGGTTCGCCGAGGACTACGGGCTCGGGCGCGGGCACGCGATGGCGTTCTGGCACGTGCTGACGAAGGGGCCCACGATCTCCGGCAAGCACGTCGGCACGTCGGGCTCGCACGCGGACGCGTCCGACACCCTGTGGCTCGACGGGCGGGCGACGCGGCCCGCGTAGGCACGTCAGGCGTCGGGGACCGGCGGGCCGTGCAGGTGCGCGCGCTCGCCGTCGCGGTCGAAGATGCTGAGCAACTCGACGGGCCCGTCGTGCGGCTCGACGGCGTGCGGGACCATCGTCGAGAACTCCGCGGCCTGGCCCGGTCCGACGAGGATCGTCCGCTCCCCGAGCCGCAGCCGCACCGTGCCGCTCAGCACGGTGAACCACTCGCGGCCCGGGTGGACGCCCGGCCCGCGCGCGGCCCGTTCCGGCGTGATGCGCATCTTGGCGACGACGACGCCCGGGATGGCGCCGGGCCGCGTGAGCAGCCACGTCGTCATGCCCTCGACGTGCTCGGGGTCGGGGCGGATGACGACGTCCTCGTCCTCGACGGGCTCGACCAGCTGGTCGAGCGTCGTGCCGAGCGCCCGTGCGAGCGGCACGAGCTGGTCGAGGGCGATGCGCCGGTGACCGGTCTCGATCCGGCTGAGCGTCGACGGGCTCATGAAGCACCGGGCGGCGAGGGCGTCCAGCGACCAGCCGCGTGCGAGCCGGAGGCCGCGGACGCGTTGCCGGACGACCGCGTCGAGGTCCACTTCTTGCGTCATGCGCAAGATGCTATGTCTGCGACGCATCGGTTGCCTACCGTGGATGCATGACCTCCTCCACCACCACCTCCCACCCCGGCCGGCACCACCACGACGACGGGCACGACGACGGCCACGACGACGAGCTGGCCGCGCTCCTCGACCTCGACGCCGAGGTGCTCGGCGCCTGGCTCACCACCGTCACGGACCTCGTGGCGGACCTCCGCCCCGACGCGGGCACGGTCGTCGACCTCGGCGCCGGCACGGGCACCGGCACGCTGGCGCTCGCGCACCGCCTGCCGCACGCGACCGTCGTCGCCGTCGACCGCTCCCGCGCGATGCTCGACCGGCTGCGCGCGGCGGCCGACCGGGCGGGCGTCGGCGGCCGCGTCCGGACGCTCGAGGCGGACCTCGACGGGGCGCGGCCGGCGACCGGCGCCGCCGACGTCGTCTGGGCCGCGTCGTCGCTGCACCACCTCGCCGACCCGGACCGGGTGCTCCGCGACGCGCACGACGCGCTGCGCCCCGGCGGGCTCGCCGTGGTGGTCGAGCTCGACCGGATGCCCCGCGTGGCGCCCGACGACCTGCCCGACGCCCCCGGTCTGGGCTCCCGCCTCGCGGAGGCCTCGTCGACGTGGAACGTTCATCCTGACTGGGGGCCGCACCTCGAGCGCGCGGGGTTGGTCCTGGACGGCGTGCACCACCTGACCACCGAGGCCGTCGACGGGCGGTACGCCCGCACCTGGCTGGACCGGGTGCGGACGCGGGCGCACGAGCTGCTCGCCCCGGCGGACGTCGCGGCGCTCGACCGGCTGCTGACGCAGCACCCGGCCGTGCTCGACGCGTCGCCGGTGCGCGCGGACCGGACCGTGTGGCTGGCGCACCGCCCGGACACGGCGGGCGCCCCCGCGAGCGGCCGGCCCACCGGCACCGCCCGCACCGACGCCCCCACGACCCCCGACCCGACGCACGACGGAGGTGCACGATGACCGACCGGTACGACGTGGTGGTGGTGGGCGGCGGGGCCGCCGGCCTGGCCGCCGCCGTGACGCTGGGCCGCTCGCTGCGGTCCGTCCTGGTGGTCGACGCCGGCGAGCCCCGCAACGCGGCTGCGGCGGGCGCGCACAACCTGCTGGGCCGCGAGGGCGTGGCGCCGCACGAGCTGCTCGCGGCGGGCCGCCGCGAGGCCGAGTCGTACGGCGCGGTCGTCCGCCGGGACCGGGCCGCGGGCGCCCGCCGGGACGGCGACGACCTCGTCGTCACGCTCGCCGACGGCGGTGACGTGCGTGCGCGCGTGCTGCTGCTCGCGACCGGGCTCACGGACGTCCTGCCCGACGTGCCCGGCGTGCGCGAGCGCTGGGGGGCCGACGTCCTGCACTGCCCGTACTGCCACGGGTGGGAGGTCCGCGGGCGCCGCATCGGCGTGCTCGCGACCAGCGACAACGCGGTGCACCAGACGCTGCTGCTGCGGCAGCTCAGCGACGACGTCACGCTCTTCCTGCACACCGGGCCGGAGCCGGACGAGGCGGCGCACGAGCAGCTCGCGGCCCTCGGGGTGCGGGTCGTCCGCGGCACCGTGGCGCGGCTCGACCACGACGACGAGGCGTTGCGGGCCGTGGTCCTCACCGACGGCACGCGCGTGGACGTCGACGCCCTCGCGGTCGCGCCGCGGTTCGTCGCGAACGCCGACCTGTACGAGCAGCTCGGCGGCACCGTGAGCGAGCACCCGTTCGGGACGTACGTCGCGTCGACGCCCGGCGGGCGCACCGACCTGCCCGACGTGTGGGTGGCCGGGAACACCACGGACCTCGCGGCCATGGTGGGTGCCTCGGCGGCGGCGGGCGTCCTCGCGGGCGCCGGCATCAACGCCGACCTGGTGCACGCGGACGCCGAGGCCGCGGTGCGCGCGCACCGCTCGCTGGCGGGCGTCGGCGACCGGTCCTGACGCCCGCCGGCGTCCGCCGACCCGCTCGGCATGCCCGACGCCCCCGTCCGACCTAGCGTGGGTGGCGTCGGGCACGGCCGTCGAACGGCCGCTCCCGGCGCGTCGATGCACCATCGCGAGGTTCGAGGAGGAGCGCACATGACCGACAGCGAGACGGGTGCCGTGACCGGCACGAAGGACAAGGACTACAACGTCATCTGGTTCACCGAGCAGTGCCTCAGCAACGTCCTGCGCCTCGAGACGTACGTGCAGGACGCCGAGCGCGACGGCGACACGGAGCTCGCGGAGTTCTTCCGCCGCGCGCAGGCCGAGAGCCGCAAGGGCGCCGAGCAGGGCAAGGCGCTGCTGAAGGAGCGGTTCGGCCGCTCCTGACCGGCCGCTCCCCCGCAGCACCCGGACCAGCACCCGACGGAAGGGGACGACATGGCGGACAGCCCCGTCGACGACGAGCTGTGGCAGGACTTCCACGACGTGGTGAACATGACCTCGCGCGAGCTGCAGGAGTGGCTCGCGACCGAGGCCGCGGGCACCGCGACCGAGACGGAGCCCGACCAGGCCGGCGACGAGCGCTCGCGCACGGTGCTCGGCATCCTCGGCAAGCGCCGCACCGACCTGACGCCGGACGACGTCGAGGTCATGCGCACGGTGGTCGCCGAGATCCGTGCGGAGCGCGGCGACGAGCCGGAGCCGGAGGCCGGCGACGCGCAGTGGCGGCACCGGCTGATGTCGCTCGGGCACGACCCGCTGAAGCCGACGGCCTGACGGCGACCGCCTGACCGTGACCGCCTGACCGGACGCGGGCCGGGACGCGCACCGCGTCCCGGCC
>NZ_JBHUZW010000150.1:0-7841 GCF_042667215.1 Cellulomonas sp. NPDC057328
GGGTGGTGGTCCACCCGGGCCGTCGCCCGTGCCCCGCGCTCAGGCGCGGGGGTGCGTCACGGGGTGTTCGGGGACTCCACGGTCAGGTCGCCCGAGACGATCTGCAGCTGCAGCTCGGCCACGCGGTCCTTGACCTCCTGCGGGACGGTGTCCTCGAAGTCGTGGAACGGCGCCAGGCCGACGCCCTCGTTCTCCAGCGTGCCGACGTACGGCTCGTTCGAGAACTCGCCCTCCGAGGCCTCCTGGATCGAGTCGAAGACGGCCTGGCCGATCTCCTTCATGACCGAGGTGAGGATGATCGAGCCGTACTCGGTCGACTCGAAGCCGTCGGAGTCGACCCAGATGATCGACGCGCCCTCCTTGCCCTCGACGGCGGCGGCGGCACCCTGACCGACCGGGCCGGCGACGGGCATGATGATGTCCGCGCCCTGGTCGAGGAAGCCCTGGGCGATGTTCTGCCCGTTGGCCTGCGTCTCGAAGTCGCCGGAGAACTGGCCCTCCTGGGCCTCCTTGTCCCAGCCGAGCACCTGGACGTCCTCGCCCGAGTCCTCGTTCCACTGCGCGACGCCGTCGACGAAGCCGTCCATGAAGATCTGGACGGACGGGATCGGCAGGCCGCCGAACGTGCCGACGATGCCGGTCTCGGTCGTCGCGCCCGCGACGTAGCCGGCGAGGAACGCGGCCTCGGCCGTGTTGAACAGCAGCGGCTTGGCGTTGTCGAGCTCGATCGTGTTGAAGTCGTCGTCCGAGAACGCCGAGTCGATGAGGCCGAACTCGATGTCCGGGTTGGCCTCGGCGGCCTCCTGGATCGCCGGCTCGAGCAGGAAGCCGACACCGATGATGTAGGTGCAGCCGTCCTGGACCAGCGAGTCGATGTTGGGGCCGTAGTCGGCGTCCGCGGTCGACTCGACGGCGTTGACCTCGACGCCGAGCTCGTCGGCCGCGCGCTGGAGGCCCTCGTAGCCGGACTGGTTGAACGACTGGTCGTCCCAGCCGCCCTGGTCCGACACCATGCACGCCTTGAAGTCGGACGCGCCGGCGGTCTCGCCGCCGCCTGCCGTCGACTCCGTCTCCTCGGGGGCACTGCCACAGGCCGCCAGTGCGAGGGCGACCGCCCCGCCGAGCGCGGCCGCTCGCATGATCGTCTTCACGAAGGTTGTCTCCAGGTTCTCGTCCGTCGCACCGCCCGGCACCCGTCGCGGCGGTGCGGCCCGTGGGGCCCGCCGACGCGCGCCGCCGTCGGCATGATCACCCCGGACACTAGGCACCCGGAGGTCACGCGGACGTTACCGAGGGGTATCCGCGCAGGTTCCGTGACCGGATCGCAACCTGGTCCCGCTGCACGGACGGGCCGTCCGCGCAGCGAGACGGACGAAAGCCCCGGTCAGGACGCCGTCCGCCCGTCGCCTGCCCGCCGTGGTTCGCGGCGTCGGTCGCGGCGTCGGTCGCGGCATCGGTCGCGGCGTCAGTCGCGGCGGCGCTCCGCCGGGTCCGGCGCCGCGCGGCCCGCGAGCTGCGCGGCGCGCGCCAGCAGGACCGCACCGGCCTCGACGGCGCGCTCGTCGACGCGCAGGTCGCCCTGGTGGATGTCGTACGTGTGCCCGCCGGGCGTGCGCGTGCCCAGCCGGGCCATCGCGCCGGGGACCTTCTGCAGGTACCAGGCGAAGTCCTCGCCACCGAGCGACTGCTCCGTGAGCCGCACCGACTCCGGACCCAGCACGTCCCGCGCGGCCGCCTCGAGCACCCCGGTCGCCCCCTCCCGGTTCTCCACCGGCGGGACGCCCCGCTGGTGCTTCACCTCGACCTCCACGCCGAGCGAGCGCACCGCGTCGTGCACGGCCTGCTCGAACACCTGCGACGCGTGCTCCCACGCCCGCACGTCGAGGCAGCGCAGCGTGCCCATGACCGTGCCGGTGGCCGGGATCGCGTTGTGCACGGTGCCGGCGCGGACGGCGCCCCACGTGAGGTTGACCCCCGAGCGCGGGTCGAGCCGCCGCCCCAGCACGGCCGGCACCTGCGTGATGACCTGCCCGAGCGCGAACACCACGTCGCCCGTCAGGTGCGGGCGCGAGGTGTGCCCGCCGCGCCCCGTCAGCGTGACCGTCACCTCGTCCGACGCCGACGTGATCGGGCCGATGCGCGTGCCGACGAGCCCCACGTCGAGCTTGGGGTCGCAGTGCACCGCGAAGATGCGATCCACGCCGTCCAGGCCCCCGGCGGCCATGACGTCGAGCGACCCGCCCGGCTGCACCTCCTCGGCGGGCTGGAAGACCAGGCGCACGCCCGCGTCGAGCCGGTCCGCCAGCTGCGCGAGCGCGAGGCCGGCGCCGAGCACGGCGGTCGTGTGCACGTCGTGGCCGCACGCGTGCGCGACGCCGCGCACGGTCGACGCCCACGGCAGCCGGCACGCGTCCGGGACGGGCAGCCCGTCGAGGTCGGCGCGCAGCGCCACGCGGCGCTGCCCGCGCGGACCGACGGTCGGGCCGATGTCGCACCACAGCCCCGACCCGGGCAGCACGTGGGGCTGCAGGCCGGCGGCGCGCAGCCGGTCGGCGACGACGCGCGTCGTCCGCTCCTCGGTGCGGCCCAGCTCCGGGTGCGCGTGCAGGTCGCGGCGGATCGCGACGAGCTCGTCGCGCAGGCCGGCGACCAGGTCGGCGAGCTCGCGCGCCCCCGCGTCGGCGGGCTCCGGCGCGAGCGAGCGCAGCGACGGCACCACGTGCGCCCCGCCGTCGTGGCCCGGGCCGCCGTGGCTGTCGCCCCCCTCCGGGAGGGCCCGGGGCACGGGCGGCCTCAGGTCCGTCGGGGCGGGGACGTCGGACGCGGTGGCGCGGTCGGAGGGGAGAGGGGGCACGTCCTCGACTGTATCGCCGCGCTCAGAGCAGGTCGTCGCGGCCGCGCGCCCGCCACGCGTCGACGGCTCGCTTGACCTGCTGCGCGTGCGCGCGGGTGGTCACCAGGACGGCGTCCGGGGTGTCGACGACCACGGCGTCGGGCACGCCGACGACGCTGACGGTCCGCCCGTCGGCCACCACGACGCTCCCCTCGGCGTCGAGCCGCAGCACGGCCGCCTCGTCGCCGAGCGTCGGCCCGTCGGCCCCGGCGAGCAGGCCGCCGAGCGAGGCGAAGTCGCCGACGTCGTCCCACCCGAACCCGCCGGGCACCACCGCGACGCCGCCCGCGGCCGCGACCGGCTCCGCGATGGCGTGGTCGATGGCGATCCGCGTCAGGCCCGGCCACGTGTCGGCGAGGCGCGCGGCGCGGTCCGGCCTGTCCCACGCGGCCGCGATGCGGCGCAGGCCGTCGTGCAGCGTCGGCAGCTGGGCGGCGAGGTGGTCGAGCAGCACCGCGGCGCGCACCACGAACATCCCGGCGTTCCAGCTGTACGCGCCGGTCGCGAGGTACTCCGCCGCGGTGCCGGCGTCGGGCTTCTCCGTGAACCCGACGACGTGGCGCGCGCTCGGCGCGCCCGCCACCCCGAGCGGCTCGCCGGCCCGGACGTAGCCGAACGCGGTGGAGGGCTCGGTCGCCTCGATGCCGACCGTGACGACGTAGCCCGCGCGCGCGGCCTCGACCGCCTCGCGGACGGTGGCCTCGAAGACGTCGGTGCCGGTGATGACGTGGTCGGCGGCGAACGAGCCGAGGACGACGTCGGGCCCGTGCCGCTCGAGCAGCACGGCGGCGGCGAGGCCGATGGCCGCCATGGAGTCGCGCGGGCTCGGCTCCGCGAGGACGTCGTCGGCGCCGAGGCCCGGCAGCTGTGCGGCGACCGCGGCGGCGTGCCGGGCACCCGTCACGACGAGCACGTGGCCGGGGCCGGTGAGCGGCAGCAGCCGGTCGACCGTCGCCTGCAGGAGCGTGCGCCCGCCGCCGGTGAGGTCGAGCAGGAACTTGGGCCGGCCCGCGCGGCTCAGCGGCCACAGGCGGGTGCCGGCGCCGCCGGCCGGGACGACGGCGTGGAAGCCGGGGACCGGCGGGAGCGCGGGGTCGGGCTGCATGGCGTCACGCTAGCGAGCCGCGCCACGCGCGGGGGCGGCGTCCCGCGCCGCGCGTCCGGCCCCCGGCCGGCGGCGTGCGGACGCACACGAGCCGCCCCGCGCGTACCACCGTCTCACCGTGTGGACTTGGTCACAAAGGCCCGGTCGTGGGGGTCGGGACCGCCGTGAGGGCGGGGTCCTGCCCCGCACGGGTCACTACAGTGAGACCACCCCGGACATCGCCGTCCACGCCGACTCGCCCCTGGAGGCACCCACCGTGTCCACAGCGCCCACCGCGCCAGCGCGGCCGGCCGGAACGCTCTACCGCGGGCGCGAAGGCATGTGGTCGTGGGTCGCGCACCGCATCACCGGGTTCGCGATCTTCTTCTTCCTGCTCGTGCACGTGCTCGACACCGCGCTCGTGCGCGTCTCCCCCGAGGCGTACAACGACGTCATCGGCACGTACAAGAACCCGATCATGGGTCTCGGCGAGGCCGGGCTCGTGCTCGCGATCGTCTTCCACGCCTTCAACGGCCTGCGCATCATCCTCGTCGACTTCTGGTGGCAGGGGACGCGCTACCAGCGGGTCATGCTGTGGGTGGTCATGGGCCTCGTCGTCGTGACGATGGCCGGCTTCCTCCCGCGCCACCTCATGCACGTCTTCGGAGGCGAGTGACCATGACGACGATCGCGGACCCCAAGGCCCCGCGGCCCTCGCGCCCCGGCCCGAGCCGACGCACGACGCACGGCAACACCGAGCTGTACTGGTGGGTGTTCATGCGCGTGTCCGGCGTCGTGCTGGTCGCGCTGATCTTCGGCCACCTGTTCGTCAACCTGGTCGCCGGCGAGGGCATCAGCGCCATCGACTTCGGCTTCGTCGCCGGCAAGTGGGCGTCGCCGTTCTGGCAGATCTGGGACCTGCTCATGCTGTGGCTGGCGATGCTGCACGGCACGAACGGCGTCCGGACGATCATCGGCGACTACGCCGAGAAGGACTCCACGCGCCTCGTGCTCACGAGCCTGCTCTACCTCGCGACCGTCGTCGTGATCGTGCTCGGCACGCTCGTCATCTTCACGTTCGACCCGTGCCCCCCGAACAGCCCGGCGGACCTGCTGCCGTCGTTCTGCACGGCCTGACCGGCCCAGCGGAACCGACGCCACCTCGACTCAGGAAGGCATCGACCTCGATGCAGACCCACCAGTACGACGTCGTCATCGTCGGCGCGGGCGGCGCCGGCATGCGCGCGGCGCTCGAGTCCTCGACCCGCGTGCGCACGGCCGTCATCTCCAAGCTCTACCCCACCCGGTCCCACACCGGCGCGGCCCAGGGCGGCATGTGCGCCGCCCTCGCCAACGTCGAGGAGGACAACTGGGAGTGGCACACGTTCGACACCGTCAAGGGCGGTGACTACCTCGTCGACCAGGACGCCGCCGAGGTCATGGCCAAGGAGGCCATCGACGCGGTCCTCGACCTCGAGAAGATGGGCCTGCCGTTCAACCGCACGCCCGAGGGCCGCATCGACCAGCGCCGGTTCGGCGGGCACACCCGCAACCACGGCGAGGCCGCGGTGCGCCGGTCCTGCTACGCGGCGGACCGCACGGGCCACATGATCCTGCAGACGCTCTACCAGCAGTGCGTGAAGAACGAGGTCGAGTTCTTCAACGAGTTCTACGTGCTCGACCTGCTGGTGGACCACGACCTCGCGTCGGAGACCGTCGGCGAGGGCGAGGAGGTGCACGTCTCGGGCGTCGTCGCGTACGAGCTCGCCACCGGCGAGATCCACGTCTTCCAGGCCAAGTCGGTCGTCCTCGCGACGGGCGGCGCCGGCAAGATCTACAAGACGACGTCCAACGCGCACACGCTCACGGGCGACGGCATGGCGCTGGCGTACCGCCGCGGCATCCCGCTGGAGGACATGGAGTTCTTCCAGTTCCACCCGACGGGCCTCGCGGGCCTCGGCATCCTGCTGTCGGAGGCCGCGCGCGGCGAGGGCGGCATCCTGCGCAACTCGGAGGGCGAGCGCTTCATGGAGCGCTACGCCCCCACCATCAAGGACCTCGCGCCCCGCGACATCGTCGCCCGCTCGATGGCCAACGAGGTGCGCGAGGGCCGCGGCGCCGGGCCGAACAAGGACTACGTCCTGCTCGACCTCACGCACCTCGAGCCCGCGCACATCGACGCCAAGCTCCCCGACATCACGGAGTTCGCGCGCACGTACCTCGGCATCGAGCCGTACACGGAGCCCGTGCCCGTGTACCCGACCGCGCACTACGCGATGGGCGGCATCCCGACGAACATCGAGGGCGAGGTGCTGCGCAACAGCACCGACGTCATCAAGGGCCTGTACGCGGCCGGCGAGGTCGCGTGCGTGTCGGTGCACGGCTCGAACCGCCTCGGCACGAACTCGCTGCTCGACATCAACGTGTTCGGCAAGCGGTCCGGCCGGTCGGCCGCCGCGTACGCCGCCACGGCGTCGTTCGTCGAGCTGCCCGAGGACCCGGCGGCCGTCGTGAAAGCGGAGCTGGAGACCATCCGCACGCGGCCGAACGGCGAGCGGGTCGCGGACATCCGCCGGGCGCTGCAGGACACGATGGACGCGAACGCGCAGGTGTTCCGCACCGAGGAGTCGCTGCGGACCGCCCTCGACGACATCCGCGCCCTGCGCAAGCGGTACACGGCGGTGAGCGTCCAGGACAAGAGCCGCACGTTCAACACCGACCTGCTCGAGGCCGTCGAGCTCGGGTTCCTCCTCGACATCGCCGAGACGGTCGTCGTGGGCGCGCTCAACCGCAAGGAGTCGCGCGGCGGGCACTTCCGCGAGGACTTCCCGGACCGCGACGACGCGCAGTACATGCAGCACACGATGGCCTACCGGCGCCCGGTCGGCCTCGACGGCGCCTCCGCCGAGGGAGGCGACGCCGAGGGCACCTTCGCCCACACGGAGTCGTTCGACGGGTACCAGCTGGTGCTCGGGTCGAAGCCCGTGATCATGACCCGCTACCAGCCGATGGAGCGCAAGTACTGATGACCGCCACAGCCGAAGCCCCAGCACCGGAGGTCGGTGCCGTCCCGTCGTTCGAGGTCACGCTGAAGATCCGGCGCTTCCTCCCGGCGGACGAGGACATGCCGACGTTCGGCGAGCCGTTCCAGGCCGAGCCCCGGTGGGACGAGTTCACGGTGACCGTGCACGGCACGGACCGCGTCCTCGACGCCCTGCACAAGATCAAGTGGGAGCACGACGGCTCCCTGACCTTCCGCCGCTCGTGCGCGCACGGCATCTGCGGGTCCGACGCGATGCGCATCAACGGCCGCAACCGCCTCGCGTGCAAGACGCTGCTCAAGGACCTCGACCCGAGCAAGCCGATCATCGTCGAGCCCATCAAGGGCCTGCCGGTGGTCAAGGACCTCGTGGTCGACATGGAGCCGTTCTTCGCCTCGTACCGCGAGATCATGCCGTTCCTCGTCACGACGGGCACGGAGCCGACCAAGGAGCGCCTGCAGTCGCCGCAGCAGCGCGAGCGCTTCGACGACACCACCAAGTGCATCCTCTGCGCAGCGTGCACGTCGTCCTGCCCGGTCTTCTGGACCGACGGGCAGTACTTCGGCCCGGCCGCCATCGTCAACGCGCACCGCTTCATCTTCGACAGCCGTGACGAGGGCGGGACGCAGCGCCTGGAGATCCTCAACGACAAGGAGGGCGTGTGGCGCTGCCGCACGACCTTCAACTGCACCGAGGCGTGCCCCCGCGGCATCGAGGTCACCAAGGCGATCCAGGAGGTCAAGCGCGCGATGATCACGCGCGCCTTCTGAGCCGCCCCGGTATCCGCTCGCACGTCGGCGGGCACGCGCGAGAGGATCGCGCG
>NZ_JBHUZW010000151.1:0-7525 GCF_042667215.1 Cellulomonas sp. NPDC057328
CCCGACCAGCAGGTCGGGGGCCGTCGTCGTCGCTGTCTCAACGAGTGTCCGGAGGGGGACTTGAACCCCCACGCCCGTTAGGGCACTAGCACCTCAAGCTAGCGCGTCTGCCATTCCGCCACCCGGACAGGTGGACCTCGGCGGCCCTTGCGGGCCCCTCGGCGCGGCAGAAAACATAGCACGGCGCGGGCGCGATCCCCGCATCGGCCCTCCCCGTGCCCGGCCGGCCGCCGCGCGTGCGGCGTCGCGGCGGACGCGTCCTCGTCCCCCGGCGGGCCGCCGCGCCGTGGACGGCCGTGGGGGGCAGACTGCCTGGTGGGAGCACTGGACCGCAGGAGGGCCGCATGGTCGACGTGACGGGCACGAGCACCTCGCGACCGCGCTCGGGGGCGGTGAGCCCCGTCGCGCGGCGGGTCGCCGGCGGGCGGCGCAACCCGCACGTCGTCGGGGCGGACGAGACCGCGCCGCGGTGGCTGCGCCGCTCCGCGGGTGTGTCGTGGCGGCTCCTCGTCGTGGTCGCGGCCGTCGTGCTGGTGTTCTACGCCACCTCGCGCGTGCAGCTGCTGTTCATCGCCGTCTTCCTGGCGCTGGTCTTCACCGCGGTGCTGCGTCCCCTCGTCGACGCCATGGACCGGGTGATGCCGCGGGGCCTGGCGACGGCGCTGGCGCTGCTCGCCGGCATCCTCTTCTTCCTCGGCATGCTCACGTACGTCGGGTACTCGATCGCGACGCAGTGGAACGACCTGGCGCGGCAGTTCGAGACGGGCATCGGCCAGATCACGGACTTCCTCGAGAGCGGCGCGCTGCCGGTCACCATCACGAACGACCAGATCGTCGACGCGATCGACGAGGGCGTCGCCTGGGTGCGGGAGCACGCCGGCGACATCGCGACGCAGGCTGCCGCGAGCGCCGGGTCCGTCGCGGTGGGGTTCACCGCGCTGGCGCTGGCGATCTTCTGCACCGTGTTCTTCCTCGCGCGCGGCACGCAGATGTGGACGTGGTTCCTCAACCAGCTGCCGGTGCGGGTGCGGGAGTCGTGGGTCACGGCCGGCGGCGCCGGCTGGTACACGTTCTCGGGGTACACGCGGGGCACGGTGCTCATCGCGCTGGCCGACGGCGTCCTCGCGTTCGTCCTGCTCAGCGTCCTGCGCGTGCCGCTCGCGGCACCGCTCGCGGTGCTCGTCCTCATCGGCGCGTTCATCCCGCTCATCGGCGCACCGGCCGCGATGGTCGTCGCGATGATCGTGGCACTGGCGGCCAACGGCCTGTGGAGCGCCGTCGCGGTGGGCGTCGGCATCGCGCTCATCGGCCAGCTCGAGGGGCACGTGCTGCAGCCGCTCATCATGGGCAAGCAGGTGTCGTTGCACCCCGTGGTGGTGGCGCTCGCCGTCACCGCGGGCACGCTGACGGCGGGCATCCTCGGCGCGGTGATCTCGGTCCCGCTCGTCGCCGTCGCCTGGGCGGTGTACTCGCGGCTGCGCACGCTGGACCCGCCGATGGACGAGGAGGACGCGGCCGAGGGCACCGAGCCGGTCGACGACGAGGACGACGGCACCCGGCCGGCCGGCACGACGCCGGTCGCCGCTCCCCCAGGCGGCTGACCCGACGCACGCTCCCCCGGTCGCCGGCTCACTGGAAGTCCCGCGACGCGGACCGCACCTGCAGCGACAGCGGGCTCAGGTGCTCCGCGACGACGTTCGTCGCACCGTCCGCCTTCTCCAGCCGCCCCCGCACCACCATCGCCTTCGCCGTGCGCGCGGTGCGCCGGAACCGCTGCCACAGCCCCGGCGAGCACACGACGTTGACGAGCCCCGTCTCGTCCTCGAGGGACAGGAACGTCACCCCCTGCGCCGTGCCGGGGCGCTGGCGGTGCGTCACGACCCCCGCGACGGCCACGCGCCGCCCCTCGTCCGTGCGGAACACCTGCTCGATGCGCAGCACGCCGGCCCGGTCCAGGCCGTCGCGGACGAACTGCGTCGGGTAGGAGTCGACCGACACCCCGGTGGCCCACACGTCGGCGGTCGCGACCTCGACGTCCGCGAGGCCCGGCAGGGTCGGCGCCCGGACGCCGACCGCCACGCCGGGGAGCGTGTCCGGCCCCTCCTGCGTGAGCGCGCCCGCGGCCCACAGCCCGGCGCGGCGGTCGACACCGAGACCGGCGAGCGCGCCGGCGGTCGCGAGCGCCTCCAGCTGCGGCGTGGTGAGCTGCACGCGCCGCACGAGGTCGTGCAGGTC
The DNA here is from genome assembly GCF_042667215.1 of Cellulomonas sp. NPDC057328. Taxonomy (NCBI): domain Bacteria; kingdom Bacillati; phylum Actinomycetota; class Actinomycetes; order Micrococcales; family Cellulomonadaceae; genus Cellulomonas; species Cellulomonas sp. NPDC057328. The sequence goes on from NZ_JBHUZW010000151.1 coordinate 2,236, forward strand.
CGCGAACGGCCCGTGCGCGGTGCGCTCGGCGACGAGCCGGCGCGCGAGGTCCTCGCCGATCGTCCGCACCGACGACAGCCCCTGCCGGACCACGAGCGAGCGCGGCCGGGGGTCCCCCGTGCCCGTGCGCACGCCGGCACCCGCGACCGGGCCGGTCCCGCTGGGCGTGGGCACGAGCCGCGGCTCGCCGTCGGGCGCGGTGGGGCCGACGCGTTCCACGACGGCCAGCGCGTCGGACGCCTGCACGTCGGGGCGCAGCACCTCGACGCCGTGGCGGCGGGCGTCGGCGACCAGGCTCTGGGGCGAGTAGAAGCCCATCGGCTGGGCGGCGAGCAGGCCCGCGTAGAAGGCCGCCGGGTGGTGCACCTTGAGCCACGCGCTCGCGTACACGAGGAACGCGAACGAGTACGCGTGGGACTCGGGGAAACCGAAGTCGGCGAACGCCTTCAGCTTGTCGAAGATCTGCTCGCGCACGTCCGGGGCGATGCCGTTGCGCGCCATGCCCGCCATGAGCCGCGCACGCAGCGCCTCCATGCGCTCCATCGACCGCTTCGAGCCCATGGCGCGGCGCAGCTGGTCGGCCTCGGCGGGCGTGAAGTCGGCGACGTCGATGGCCATCTGCATGAGCTGCTCCTGGAACAGCGGCACGCCGAGGGTCTTGCCCAGCGACTTCTCCAGCCGCGGGTGCAGGTACGTGACCTTCTCGCGCCCCCGCGCGCGGTTGATGTACGGGTGCACGGACCCGCCCTGGATGGGCCCGGGGCGGATGAGCGCGACCTCGACGACGATGTCGAAGAACCGGCGCGGGCGCAGGCGCGGCAGGGTGCCCATCTGCGCGCGCGACTCCACCTGGAACACCCCGACGGTGTCGGCGGCCGACAGCAGCTCGTACACGAGCGGGTCCTCGTACGGCAGCGCGTGCAGGTCGAGGACCAGGCCCTCGTGCCTCTCCACCTCGGTGAACCCGAGACGCAGGGCCGTGAGCATGCCGAGGCCCAGCAGGTCGAACTTCACCAGGCCCGCGTCGGCGCAGTCCTCCTTGTCCCACTGCAGGACCGTGCGGCCCTCCATGCGTGCCCACTCCACGGGGCACACCTCGATGACCGGGCGGTCGCACATCACCATGCCGCCGGAGTGGATGCCCAGGTGCCGCGGCAGCCGCAGGAACCGCTCGGCGAGGTCGATGACGTGGTCGGGGATCTCCTCGTTCTCCGCCGCCGACGGCGGCAGCACGTCGGGGACGACGTCGTGCTTGTCCGCCGTCGGCAGCCCGGGCACCCCGGACGGCCCCACCGGCCCGGCCTTCGTCAGGTGCCACCACGACGTCGGCCTCTCCGGCCCGCGCAGCGTCGACCAGTGCTCGATCGTCGTGCTCCACGCGTCCTGCTGGCCGACGTCGTACCCGAGCGCCCGGGCCGCGTCGCGGACCGCGGAGCGCGGGCGGTAGGAGATGACGTTGGCGACCTGGGCGGCGTGCGTGCGCCCGTGCGTGGCGTAGACGTGCTGGATGACCTCCTCGCGGCGGGCCGACTCGATGTCGACGTCGATGTCCGGCGGGCCGTCGCGCTCGGGCGCGAGGAACCGCTCGAACAGCAGGCCGTGGCGCACGGGGTCGACCGCGGTGACGCGCAGGACGTAGCAGACCGCGGAGTTCGCGGCCGAGCCGCGGCCCTGCGCGAGGATGCCGTTGCGGCGGCAGAAGTCGACGAGGTCGTACACGACGAGGAAGTAGCCGGGGAACCCCAGGTCCTCGATGACGCGCAGCTCGTGCTCGAGCTGCGCGTACGCGCCCGGCACCCGCTCGTCCCCCGGCGGCCCGTACAGCTCGTGCGCGCCGCGGCGGACCAGCTCGCGCAGCCAGCTCGCCTCGGTGTGCCCGGCGGGGACCGGGTACGGCGGCAGCCGCGGCGCGACGAGCGCGAGGTCGAAGGCGCACTCGGCGGCGAGGTCGGCGGCCGCGGCGACCGCGTGGGGGTGCCGGCGGTGCAGGTCGAGCATCTCGGCGGCCGAGCGCAGGTGCGCGGTCGGCGCGCCGGGCAGCCACCCGTCGAGGTCGTCGAGGGACGAGCGTGCGCGCACGGCGGCGAGCGCCTGCGCGAGGTCGGCGTCGCGCGGGGTCGCGTAGTGCACGTTCCCGGTCGCGACGAGCGGGAGGCCGGCGTCGGCCGCGAGACCCGCGAGCGCGTCGGCGCGGTCGGTGTCCCACGCGTCGCCCGCGGCGGTCGTCTCGACCGCGACGTTGTCGCGCCCGAAGAGGGCGACCAGCCGGTCGAGCTCGCGGCGCGCGGCCTCCGGTCCCCCGGGGACGACGCCGCCGACGCCCGACGGGTCGCCGCCGGCGAGCGCGCGGCGCACGGCGCCCTTGCGGCAGCCGGTGAGGACGAGCCACTGCCCGTCGGCCGCCGCGGCGAGCTCCTCGAGGCGGTGGTCGGCGGCACCCTTGCGACCGGTGCGCAGGTGCGCCTCGGCGATCGCGCGCGAGAGCGACCGGTAGCCGTCGGGCCCGCGCGCGAGCACGAGCAGGTGGCTCGCGCGCGGGTCGGGCGTGCCGGTGGGCGCGTCGAGCACCGGCGCCGGGGACGCGCGCCGCTCGCGCGCGTGGCGGCGCCCGTCCGGGGCGGGCAGGTGCAGCTCCGCACCGAACACGGTGGGCAGGCCCACGGCGCGGGCGGCCTCGGCGAACCGCACGACGCCGTACAGGCCGTCGTGGTCGGTCAGGGCGAGCGCGCCCAGGCCGAGGCGGGCCGCCTCGGCGGCGAGCTCCTCGGGCTGGCTGGCGCCGTCGAGGAAGCTGAACGCGGAGTGCGCGTGCAGCTCGGCGTAGCGCGGGTCTGTCGTCGCGGGGTCAGTCATAGTCGGCCTCGCACGTCCAGGCGCCGTCCGCCCACGTGAGCAGCACGGCACCGCCGTCCTCGAACGCCACCTGCGCGTGCGCCCGGACCTGCGGCGGGCTGCCCGGGTGGTTCCACCACCGGTCGGTGAGCAGCCACGGGCCGGCCCACCCGGCGACGGTCCGCGGCCCGGCCCCGGGCGGCGCCGCGGCGACGGGCCAGCGCACCGTCGTCGGCGGGCCGCTCAGGCGTCCGCGGCGGTCGACGCCGACGGGCTGCCCGGCGGCGTCGCGCACGTCGACGCGCACGGGTGCCGTCAGCACGGTCGCCGGGGCGGGGTCCGGCAGCCGTCCCGGCCACGGCAGCGCCGCCTCGCGCGGCGGTGCGCTCTGCTCGCCCCACGGGCGCACGTGCACCTGGTCGCGCGCGTCGCGACCGCCCTGCAGCGTCGCGGTCAGCACGCCCGCACCGCCGACGATGCCCTGGGCGCGCTCGAGCGCCCGGTGCGCGCGCAGGTCACCGCCGGACGGGCCGCCCCACAGGCGGGTCTGCTCGGCCCCGGCGGGTGCGACGTCGAGCGCGGTGAGCACGAGCCGCACGAGTGCGACCGCGTGCTCGTCCTCGGGCTCGACGGCCGGGGCGTCGGCGACGTCGAGCGGGTCGAGCAGGTCGCCGCCGGCCCGCGTACGGCCCGTTCCGCCGACGCGCGCGGCACGGCGCCGGTCCCGCGCGGTCGCCGCCGCCGTGGCGGTGAGCCACCCGTCGAGCTGCCAGCGGATGCGGTCGGTGATGCGCGCGGGCGTCAGCCCGCCCCAGCCGCCGACGTCGGTGCGCCAGGTGCGCACGAGGTCGACGCCGTCGTCGGTGCGCGCGCTGACCTGCAGGCGGCCGCACGTGACGGACCGCGCGACGAGCTCGTCGTGCAGCTCCTCCGCCAGGCGGCGGCCGGCGAACGTCGCGGCGTCGACCCGCTCGACGGGCGGGTCGAGCGCGGTCGCCACCTCGAGGTCCGCCTCGGGGCGCCGGCGGGCCGGGGGGCGCTCGTCGAGCCCGCGCGCGAGCGTGTGCGCCCACGTGCCGAGCCGGCCGAACCGGGCGTGCACGTCCCCCGGCGGCAGCGCGGCGAACGCCCCGAGCGTGCGCAGGCCGAGCCGGTGCAGCAGGTCGACGAGGCCGGAGACCTCGACCGCGGCCTCGGGCGTCACGGTCGCGTGCACGAGCTCGGTCACGCCGTGCGGGGCGAGGAACACCGGCGACGCGCCGGGCTCCACGACCGCGCCCGTGCGCGCCGCGAGCACCGCGGCCAGCAGCCCGTCGGCGGTGCCGACGCCGCACTCGTGGCCCGTCCCGCGCGCCACCGCGTCGACGAGCCGCTCCGCGAGCGCCTCCTCCGACCCGTGGTACCGGCTGGCTCCGTCGGCGGGCAGCAGCAGCAGCCCGGGACGCACGACCTCCACGCCCGCGACGACGGTCTCGGCCGCGGCGGCGACCGGTTCGAACAGCCGCACGTCGCGCGCGTCGTCGGCGGGCAGCAGCACGAGCTCGGGGCAGCAGCCCTGCGCCTGGCGCCGGCGCATGCCGCGTCGCACGCCCTCGGCGCGGGCGAGCGCGGACACCGCGGTGACCCGCCGCCCGTCGTGCACCGCGGCGGGCAGGTGCCCGGGGACGTCGTCGGCGGCGGTCGCCGCGACCACCGGCCAGTCCGGCACCCAGACGACCGTCGTGCGGGTGGTCATCAGCCCACCAGCCGCAGGCCGGTGCGCCGCTCGTCCGGCGTGCGCGTGCGCCCGGGCCCCGTCGGGGCGCCGTCCCCGGGCGGGCCGAACGGCAGCACGACGTCCACGGCGTGCGGCACGGCGGCGGTCCCCCGGCCGGTGCGGCGTACCCGCAGCTCACGCGTGCGCAGCCGGCCGTCGCCCGTGCCGACCCCCGTCCAGCGGGCCCGCTCGACCGTGAGGACCACCGCGGCCCCCGGCCACGCGACGGTCGGCAGCAGCACCGACCCGCGCTCGCGCGCCCGGGCGGACAGCCGCCTCCGGTCCGCGTCGGTGAGCACGGCCCCCGGCCCGACGAGCACGACGTCCACGCCGTCGAGCAGCGCGCCGAGCACCGTCGCGGTGTCCGCACCCGGGTCGGGCACGGCGGCGAAGCGCGCGAGGTCGACGCCGGCCTGCGCGGCCGCGAGCAGGCCCAGGTCGGGGTGTCCGACCGCGACCGCCCACGCGCCACCCGAGCAGGCGTGCGCGAGCACGCCCAGCGCGAGGGACGTCGACCCCAGCACCGCGGTCGTCGCGCCGCGCCGCAGCCCGTCCGGCAGGACGTCCGCGAGCGCGGGGGGCACGGGCAGCGGCGGCCGCTCCGAGGTGAGCAGCGACGTGCGGCGCACCGCCGGCGCACCGGTCGACGGGGCGCCGGGCGCCGGCCACCGGTCGTCCGCGCCCCGCCGGTCCTCCGTACCC
>NZ_JBHUZW010000152.1:0-7477 GCF_042667215.1 Cellulomonas sp. NPDC057328
CAGCAACGGACCCGCGCCCTCCGCCGCGCCGCTCGCGGCGCCGTCCCGCTCGTGCCGACCGGCCGCTACGCCTCCACGACGATCGGGATGATCATCGGGCGCCGGCGCAGCTTGCCGGAGACCCAGCGGCCGACGACGCGCCGCATGACCTGCTGCAGCTGGTGGGTGTCCGTCGCGCCCGTGCGGACGGCGTCCTCGAGCGCCGCGGTGACCTGCGGGAGGATCTCGTCGAACACGTCGTCCTGCTCCGCGACGCCGCGCGCGTGGATCTGCGGGCCCGCCAGCACCTTGCCGTCCTGCGAGGACACGACCGCGAAGATCGACACGAAGCCCTCGTCGCCGAGGATCCGGCGGTCCTTCAGCTCCGCGTCGGTGAGCTCACCGACGCTCGAGCCGTCGACGTAGACGTACCCGCACGGCACCGCGCCGACGACGCTGGCCCGGCCGTCGACCAGGTCGACGACGACGCCGTCCTCCGCGAGCACGACCCGGTCGGCCGGCACACCGGTCTTCACGGCGAGCGCGGCGTTCGCGATGAGGTGGCGCACCTCGCCGTGCACGGGCATGACGTTGCGCGGGCGCAGGATGTTGTAGCAGTACAGGAGCTCGCCGGCGCTCGCGTGGCCGGAGACGTGCACCTTCGCGTTGCCGGAGTGCACGACGCGGGCACCCAGGCGCATGAGGCCGTTGATGACGCGGAAGACGGCGTTCTCGTTGCCGGGGATGAGGCTCGACGCGAGCACGACGGTGTCGCCGGGGCCGACCGAGACCTTGTGGTCGTTGTTCGCGATCCGCGACAGCGCGGCCATCGGCTCGCCCTGCGACCCGGTGCACATGAGGACGACGCGGTCGTCGGCCAGCCTCTCGATCTGCTTCTGGTCGACGAGCACGCCGTCGGGCACCTTGAGGTAGCCCAGCTCCGCGGCGATGCCCATGTTGCGGACCATGGAGCGGCCGACGAGCGCGACCTTCCGCTCGTTCGCGACGGCGGCGTCGATCACCTGCTGCACGCGGTGCACGTGCGACGCGAACGACGCCACGACGACGCGGCCGGTGGACTCGGCGAAGACCTGGTCCAGCACCGGGCCGATCTCGCGCTCGGGTGTGACGAAGCCCGGCACCTCGGCGTTCGTGGAGTCGACCATGAACAGGTCGACGCCCTCGTCGCCGAGCCGCGCGAACGCGCGCAGGTCGGTGATGCGGCCGTCGAGCGGCAGCTGGTCCATCTTGAAGTCGCCGGTGTGCAGCACCGTGCCGGCCGCGGTGCGCACGGCGACGGCGAGCGCGTCCGGGATCGAGTGGTTCACCGCGACGAACTCGCACCCGAAGACGCCGAGCTGCTCGACCTGGCCCTCGCGCACCGCGAGCGTCAGCGGCTGGATGCGGTGCTCCTTGAGCTTCGCCTCCACGAACGCGAGCGTCAGCTGCGAACCCACCAGCGGGATGTCCCGGCGCAGCCGCAGCAGGTACGGGACGGCGCCGATGTGGTCCTCGTGGCCGTGCGTCAGCACGATCGCCTCGATGTCGTCGAGGCGGTCCCGGATGTAGTCGAAGTCCGGGAGGATCAGGTCGACGCCGGGCTGGTGGTCCTCGGGGAAGAGGACGCCGCAGTCGATGACGAGCAGCCGGCCGGCGTGCTCGAGCACGGCCATGTTGCGCCCGACCTCCCCCAGGCCGCCGAGCGGCACGATCCGCAGACCGCCCTCGGGCAGCGGCGGCGGCAGGGTCAGGTCGGGGTGCGGGTGACTCATGGAGCTCCTGTGGGTCGTGGCCGGCCCCGCGCCGCGGTCGGGCGGCGCGGTCAGGCCGTGACGACGTCCAGCAGGCCGGCGGCCTGCAGACCGGCGCGCACACGCGCTGCCTCGTCGTCGGTGTAGGGGACGAGCGGGAGACGGGTCGCGCGGCTGCGCAGCACGCCCGTCTCCACGAGGGCGGCCTTCGCGGCGACCGCCTGGAAACCGTCACCGTTGATGGCGGTGATCGCGGGTTCGACCGCGAGGAAGATCTCGAGCGCGCGCGCGGTGTCGCCGCTGCGCCACGCGTCGAACAGCGCGGCCATCTGGTCGCCGAGCACGTGCGTCGCGACGCCGACGAGGCCGACGGCGCCGTGCGCGAGGAAGCCCAGGGTGAGGCCGTCGTCGCCGCTGTACCAGGCGAGCCCCGTGCGGCGGATCGCCGTGGCCGCGGCGACGACGTCACCGGTCGCGTCCTTCATGGCGACGACGCGGTCGTGCGCCGCGAGGCGGTCGATCGTCGCGGGGGCGAGGCGCACGACGGAGCGGGCGGGGACGTCGTAGAGCATGACGGGCAGGTCGGTGGCGTCCGCGACGGCGGACACGTGCCGGAACACGCCCTCCTGCGAGGGGCGCGAGTAGTACGGCGTGACGACCAGCAGGCCGTGCGCGCCCGCCTCGGCGGCCTGCTCGGCCATCCGGACGGCGTGCGCGGTGTCGTTGGAGCCGGCGCCGGCGACGACGTACGCCCGGTCCCCGACCGCCTCGACCACCGCGGCGACGACCTCGGCCTTCTCCGGGGCGTGCGTCGTCGGCGCCTCGCCCGTGGTGCCGTTGAGCACCAGGCCGTCGTGCCCGTGGTCCACCAGGTGCTTCGCGAGCGCGACGGTCGCCTCGAGGTCGACCGCGCCGTCGGCGGTCATGGGGGTGACCATGGCCGACAGCACGGACCCGAACGGGTGCGTCGCGGACGTGACGGTGGGCATGGGCACACGGTACCGCCCGGGCACGGCCGGCGCGGGCGCCGCCCGCGCGTCGGCCCCGGCCGGGACCCGCGCGCTCGCCGCGCCGGGTCGACGCCGCGCGTCCAGACTGGGCGCCATGACCACGCCGCTGCCGCCGTCCGTCGCCGCGCACGTGCCCACCGGGATGCTCGTCGGGGGCGAGTGGCGTCCCGCGCGCGGGGGCGCGACGTTCCCCGTCGTCGACCCCGCGACGGGCGAGACGCTGTTCGACGTGGCCGACGGCGACGAGCAGGACGCCCTGGACGCGCTCGCGGCCGCGCACGACGCGTTCCCCGCCTGGCGCGCGACGGCGCCGCGCGTCCGCTCCGAGCTGCTGCGCGCCGTCTTCGAGGTGCTCACCGCGCACAGCGAGGACATCGCCGCGCTCGTCACCGCCGAGGGCGGCAAGCCGCTCGCCGAGTCACGGGCCGAGGTCGCGTACGCGGCCGACTACGTGCGCTGGTACGCCGAGGAGGCGGTGCGGGCCGACGGCCTCGCACGCCGGGCGCCCGCGGGCACGCACCACCAGCTGGTCCTGCGGCGCCCCGTCGGTCCCGCGCTGCTCATCGCCCCGTGGAACTTCCCGATCGCGATGATCGCCCGCAAGGTCGCCCCGGCCCTGGCGGCCGGCTGCACCGTCGTCGTCAAGCCCGCCCGGCTCACGCCGCTGACCACCGCCTACGTGCTCGAGCTCATCCGCACCGAGCTGGACGGCCGCGACCTGCCGACCGGCGTCGTCAACGTCGTGCCGACGTCCTCGGCGCGGAAGGTGTCCGAGCCGCTGCTCGGCGACCCGCGGCTGCGCAAGCTGTCGTTCACGGGCTCGACGGAGGTCGGGCGCACCCTGCTCGCCGCGGCCGCGCCGCACGTGCTCCGCACGTCGATGGAGCTCGGCGGCAACGCGCCGTTCCTCGTGTTCGAGGACGCCGACCTGGACGCCGCCGTCGAGGGCGCCGTGCAGGCGAAGATGCGCAACTCCGGCCAGACGTGCGTCGCCGCGAACCGCTTCCTCGTGCACGGGTCGGTCGCGCGCGAGTTCGCGGACCGGCTCACCGACGCGTTCGAGCGCCTCGTCGTCGGGCACGGCGCGGACCCGGACACCACGGTCGGCCCGCTCATCGAGGAGTCGGCCGTGCGGCGCGTGGACGAGGTCGTGACCGAGGCCGTCGACGGCGGGGCCGTCCTGCGCACGGGCGGCGAGCCGGTGCGGCGACCGGGGTACTTCTACGCCCCCACGGTCCTCACGTCGGTCGACCCCGCGCTGCGGGTCGTGACCGAGGAGACGTTCGGCCCCGTCGCGCCGATCGTCACGTTCGACGACGAGGACGAGGCGGTGCGGCTCGCGAACGACACGCCGTTCGGCCTCGTCGCCTACGCCTACACGCGCGACGTCGGCCGGGCGATGCGCATGGCGGAGGCCCTCGACGCCGGGATGGTCGGCCTCAACCGCGGCATGGTGTCGGACGCGAGCGCCCCGTTCGGCGGTGTGAAGCAGTCCGGCCTGGGCCGCGAGGGCGGCGCGGCCGGCATGGAGGAGTACCTCGAGACCGTGTACGTCGCGCTCTAGCGGCCCGGCGCCCCCTCGGTCGTCGGGACGGCCGGCGTCGGGGCGGCCGGCATCGGGACGGCCGGCGTCGGGGCGGCCGGCATCGGGACGGCCGGCGCGGGCGCCCGGGACGACTGCCTAGAGTGACGGCGTGAGCCCGCCCGACGTCCTGCGTGCCGCGCGCCGCCAGGCGGTGTCGGTGTCCGTGGCGACCGGGCTGTACGGCGTCTCGTTCGGGGCGCTGTCCGTCGCGTCGGGCCTCGACGTCGCGCAGACGATGGCGCTGAGCCTGCTGCTGTTCTCCGGCGGGTCGCAGTTCGCGCTGATCGGCGTCCTCGGGGCCGGAGGCGCCGTCGGGGCCGCCGTCGCGTCGGCCGCGCTGCTCGGCGCGCGCAACGCCCTGTACGGGGCGCAGCTCGCGCCGCTGCTCGCGCTGCCGGCGTCCGCCCTGCTGCCCGCCGCCCAGCTGACCATCGACGAGTCCACCGCCGTCGCGACGGCGCAGCCCGACCGCACCGCCGCGCGCGTCGGGTTCTGGTGGACGGGCGGCGGCGTGTTCGTGCTGTGGAACCTGTTCACGCTCGTCGGCGCGCTCGCCGGCGACCGCCTCGGCGACCCGCGGGCCTACGGCCTCGACGCCGCGGCCGCGGCCGCCTTCCTCGCGCTCGTGTGGCCGCGGCTCGGCGGCCCGCAGGGACGCACCGCGCGGCTCGTCGCGGCCGCCGCCGTGCTCGTCGCGCTCGCGACGACGCCGGTCGTGCCCGCCGGCGTCCCGGTGCTGCTCGCGGCCGCCGTCGCGATCCTCGTCGGGGTGCTCAGCCCCGCGCTGCCCGCGGTGCCGCTGCCGGGCGGCGACGCGGACGCACCTGCCGTCGACGCCGACGACGACGCGCCTGCCGGCGGCCCCGCCGGCGCGCCCGACCCGGGGAGGCCCGCACCGTGACCGCGCTCTGGCTGGCCGTGCTCCTGGCGAGCGCCGCCTGCCTCGCCCTCAAGCTCGCCGGGCACCTGCTGCCGCGGCACTGGCTCGCCGAGCCGCGCGTCGCCCGGACCGCCGCGCTCGTCACCGTCGCGCTGCTCGCCGCGCTCGTCGCGGTGCAGACCGCCACCGCCGGCGGCCGCCTCGTCCTCGACGCCCGGGTCCCCGCCCTCGCCGTCGCGGCGGTCGCGCTCGCGCTGCGCGCACCGTTCGTCGTCGTCGTCCTGCTCGCCGCCGCGACCGCCGCGGGCCTGCGGCTGCTCGGCATGCCGTGACGCCCCGGTGGGCCCGCGACGGCCGGCGCCCGCCGCGGGTTAGTCTCGCGGGGTGTCGCTGCTGACCCCCGCCGCCGACGTCTCGGTCCGCCCCGCCGTCCCCGGGGACGAGCACGTCGTCGCCGGCATCCAGCTCCGTGCGTGGCGCACCGCGCACGCCGACGTCCTGGGCGACGGCGTCCTCGACGCGCTCGACCCGTCCGCGTTCGCCGCGCAGTGGGAACGGGCGATCACCGCTCCCCCGGGCCCGGGCTACCGCGTGCTCGTCGCGTGCGCCGGTCCGGCGGTCGTCGGCTTCGCGTCGGTGGCGCCCGTGCCGGCAGCCGACCCGGGCGAGGCACCGGCGGGCGTCGTGCTGGCGCTCGAGGTCGACCCGTCCGCGCAGCGTGCGGGGCACGGCTCGCGCCTGCTCGCGGCCGTCGTGGACGTGCTCCGCGCCGACGGCGCCGACCAGGTGCAGACCTGGGTCATGGACGGCGACGACGCCCGCGTGCGCTTCCTCGCCGGCGCGGGGCTCGGCCCCGACGGCCTCACGCGGCGGCTCGCGACCGGCCCCGGGCCGGACGAGGAGGCGCACGTGGTCGCCGAGCACCGCTGGTACGCGGCGATCTGACCGGTCGCCGGACCTGAGCGCGCCGGGTCGGGACCGCGCCCGTCCGGGCAGGTCCGCGCCCGTCAGGGCAGGTCGGTCGTCGCGGGCCGCCCGCGGTGCAGCCGGGCGGCCGTGCGCAGCGCGGCCCGGGCACGGCGCCGGTCCCCCGCGGCGTCGTACGCGAAGCCCAGGTGGTACCAGCCCTCCCAGTCGTCCGGGGCGGCCTCGACGCGCGCACGGTACGGGTCGAACGCCGCGCGCGCGGCGGCCCGGTCGACGCGGCCGGACGGCGAGCGCGGCAGGTCGTCGACGGGCAGACGGCCCGCCGCGGCGAGCGCGTCGGCCATCCGCTGCACCCGCACGGCGAGCAGCAGCTCGCGCCCGATCAGGACGACCACGAGCAGCGGGACCACGAGCAGCGCGACGCCGAGGACCACGCCGACGGCGCGTCCCGTGCCGACGAGCTGCAGCGCGCGCACGGCGACGACGCCCACGTAGACGGCGAGCAGGGCCGTCAGGGCGAGCGCCGCGAGGAGGCCGGACCGGCGCCGCGACCGCGGGGCGTCGTTCATGCGCCGAGGTCGAGGAACGGCTCGAGCCCGACCGTGAGGCCGGGGCGGTCGACGACCCGGCGCACGGCCAGCACGACGCCCGGCATGAAGCTCGCACGGTCGAACGAGTCGTGGCGGATGGTGAGCTGCTCCCCGACGTTGCCGAAGAGGATCTCCTCGTGCGCGACGAGGCCGCGCAGGCGGACCGCGTGGACGCGCACGCCGTCCACGTCGGCGCCACGCGCGCCGTCCAGGGCCTGCGTCGTCGCGTCGGGCGCGGTGCCGAGCCCCGCGGCGGCGCGCGCCCGGGCGATCCCCTCCGCCGTGTGCCGCGCGGTGCCCGACGGCGCGTCGACCTTGTCGGGGTGGTGCAGCTCGACGACCTCGGCGGACTCGAACCAGCGCGCCGCCTGCCGCGCGAAGGCCATCGCGAGGACGGCCCCCAGGGCGAAGTTCGGCACGACGGCGACGCCCACGCCGGGCGCGCCCGCGAGACGCTCCCGCACGCGGCCGAGCGACTCGTCGGTCCACCCCGTCGTGCCAACGACGCAGTGCACGCCCGCGTCGACGAGGGCGTGCACGTTCTGCTCGGTCACCGCCGGCACGGTGAAGTCGACGGCCACCTGGGCGCCCGCCGCGACGACGGACCCGAGGTCCCCGCCGGCCTCCAGCTGGGCGACGAGCTCGAGGCCCTCGGTCTCCTGCACGGTTCGCACGACGGTGGACCCCATGCGGCCGGCCGCACCCAGCACGGCCACGCGGATCGGTTCGCTCACGGCTCGCCACCCTAGCCGCCC